>CAVBQH010000054.1:0-14529 GCA_963597485.1 Acutalibacteraceae bacterium | reverse complement strand
CTTGATAGACAATGCAGTGATGTCGGATGTGCCCTCTTTGATGCTGTTTTTGTTCGCAATATAGATCGCAAGAAACAATGATCCGCATGTGCAGATCAACTGAATAATATCCTTTGGCGTCATTCTTCATCGCTCCCCCATGTAATCGTTGTTGCCGCTTCCTTATAGCTGGACAGATAACCGATTCCGCTAAGACTAAGAGATGTCGTCTCATTTCCGTCGTAGGAAATCGTCTTGTCTCCGAAATAGATTCTCAGGGGATATGGGTTAGGGAGCCTGGACTTTGCGGACAGTGCTTCAATCTTCTCGATAGCCTCTGTTGCTCTGTTCAAAATATCCCGGAAGCCTGCCAGCTCATCATCAGAGGACTCGTCCTCCTGCATCAGCTCGTTTCGACTTCGGATGTAGAATTCAAAGGACCGCAGAATGGAACCGTCGTCTCCTGCCAGCTGCACCGTGATCGTCGTGAGGCCGGTGTTTTCTGTTAGCGCCTGCGGTATTGCGTAAGTAATCTCGTTCAGCTGCTTGCTGTAGTCGTCTACATCCAGCGCGCCGGTATCGTAGATAACCGACGAATCCGACAGCACCGCCTTGACCGTGTAGTTGGAAACACCGCTTACATCCATATCTTTTCCGTTCGCCTTTAGGACAAAATGGCACACTCTGGACAGGTGATCTCCCTGCATTACCAGAATGGTATTTGTTTTTGATGGCCAGGCAAAATCGATGACCATATCGTAAAGAACACTCATACTTCGTACCTCCGGTTATAAGGTATAAAAAAGAAGGGCGAGGTTATACCCCACCCTTCGCGTATCACTCTTCGGTCTCGTCCTCGTCGGATTCGCCCCATTTCTCGATGTTCGCTGTGTACGTCTTCAGCTTCTCAGCATCCGACTTGTCCTTGTAGGTGCCAGTCTTGTTCGCCAGGTAAACATACATCTGTGCCAGTCGATTTTTCATCTGTGTCGCTTCGCTCGGATTCGTCTCCTTCAGCTCCAGATACTGCTCCTTGCACTTGGATGTGATGCTGTTCCGGATGCTCTCATAGCTGTTACCTGCGTTGTAGGCATCCTCTATAGCCTGCTTGTAATCTCCTCCTTCCAGAGCTTCTGTGTAAACGTCCAGCTTGGCCTGCTGCTTCGCGCTGTACTTCGTGTTCTTCTGCAGGAGCGGCGCGTTCTCAAAGGTCTTTCCGATCATCGTGTTATAGATCGCAACTGCATCCCTCTGTACTGCATATACCGGATATCCGGTAAGGTCTGAGAAGGCTCTGGCGGCTGCAGCAAACTTCCCGTAGCTCGTCATGGTATCGCTCGGATTGACGAATGCTTTTATGGCCTTGAAGAAGTGCGTTACGCCAGCCATTGAAAGATCGCTGTCGGAAGAGTAAGAGCTTTCTCCCATGAAGGCCTCTGCAATGCCGTTCTTGACTGCTTCCCAATAATCCGCCACCAGAGGAATGTTGCTGAGAAGGTCCATGTTATCGATGAAGTTGCCGCCGATGAATCTCTTGACGGCGTCCCAGAATGTATCGTCGTCCTCGTCCTCCGGTGCTCCAAGACCCAGCGCATCCAGGAACCGCTGCAGGAAGTTCTCGTCCTCGCTGTCCGGATCTCCTGCGTTTCGGAAGGCATCCCAGAAGGACTGCGCAAGCGCATTGGCGGCATTGGTCAGTGTCAGTACATAAGCTGACCATGCAAGGCCCTTCATGGCTTTCTTCTTTGCTGTCTCGGTGTTTGCCTGGGACAGGTCGATCATATGCCGCAGAACAATGTTGTAGGTCTTTACCGGCTCCGCCATGAATGCAGAGGCCATCTTGTTGGCCATATCAGTGGACCGCATGAACTGTGATCTTGTGATGGTGCCGTCATAGACCTGCGTCCGCAGCATGATCTCAGAATATCTGTCGTTAACAGCATCCTCAAATTCCTGCGTGCCGATCTTGTCCTTGCCCAGCTTATCGACCTGCTCCGCATAGACTGCTCTGTACATTGCTGCCCAGGTTACCTCGTCGGCCTTTCCTGCCAGTGCTCCCGCCTTCTCGTTAATGCTTTCCTTGAAGGTCTGAATGCCGGTTATCGTGCTGACCATGCCCTGCGTAATGTAGCCGTCAATGTTGCCCTGATTCTTGAGCCAGAAGACATCCGATGTCCGGTCGCGAAGCTCTGCCGCTTCCTTGGCATACTTGAATTCAAGGCCATCCTTCAGATACTTATACCGGATCATCTCCCCGGCTCGCATGAACGCTGTCGGCTGCTGGATCACAACTCTAAGGTTGCCCATGACTGCGGCGGCTTTCGCATTGCCGGTCAGCGCTTCGTAGAGCTTGCCTCCGACAAAACCGCTCTTCTCCATGGAGTTGATAGACGATAAGAGCTTCGTGAAGTATTCCTGGCCGCCCTTGCCGTAGAAGTAATCAACAGCATTCTTCACAGAGTTTCTCGACACGAATCCGTTATTGTCTACGGTCTTGTCGTTGTAGTTGAAGAACCGGATCATATCCTGCAGCGGAGCCGCCCAGGAATGGTACGTTGCCATCTCGCTCACATGATCAGAGAACACCGTGAAGATGTCCTTCAGTACCAAGGCATTGGTTGCATTCGGTGTGATCTTCTTGGTAAACCCGGAATTCTTGATCGCGTTGATAGCTCCTGTGGTCACGTTGCTGTCTCTGGTGGCTATGGTGTTCTTGTCCGTGCTCATAGGGAAGTAGTGCTCGTCCAAGTATTTCTCATAGCCGTACAGCTGCATGGCAGTCTCGTTGCCCTGCTTCGCGCACTCATTAGCAAGATAGCTCTGCATGGCATCCGCGAACTGTTTCTGTTCCTCGCTGAGTGTATCGGTAATGGTCTTGATCTGCTCATCCGACAGGTGAACAATCTTCGTGGTGCCATTACTCTTACGGCCTGTCTCGTCTGCTACAAAGCCGCCCACCTTGTGCTGCTGTGCGTCCGGGCGCTTCATCAGTTCATATAAGGACATAATCTGCGACGGCGTCAGCTCCAGTCCGTAGAAGTTTCTGGTGTTGTGGTCGCTGCTGGCCGCGTCATACATCCATTTCTTGAAGGCCTTTTCGTCTACTCCTGCCTGTTCTTTCACCCCTTCCATGTATTCCTGTGCTTGCCTAATGTCTCTTGCTTTCTGGTTCTGCGCCTTCAGCATCGTCTTTGTGATCGGATCTATTCCATCCATTCCAAAGACTCCGTGGAAGTAGGTTTCCGGTGTTGCATGGTCCAGCGTGAATGTATCGATGAGGCCGGTCATGCGATTGCCGTGTGCCTTGCGGCCCTTAACTTCTCCGCTGCTTGCCCTGTCCATCACCATGTGCGCCACGTCGGACACCTGCTGCGAAGGCTGCGAGTACATCCGGTTTACCTGTCTGACGGCGTGCATCACGTTCATAATGACGTCATTGATGGTCTGCAGTTCATCAGAGGAAAGCTCCGCAATGGAAAGCATGCCTTTGTTGTTCCGCAGGATCTCACCAAGCTGGTCTCCCAGATTCTTGTCTAGGCCCTGCTTCAGCTCGCTCCGCTCATACCAGTCGTCGCTCTCGTCCTGCTGATACAGATCATGGATAGCCTCCATGCTATCCTGCCATCTCCGGTTGGATGCAGATCCAAGGCCGAAATCCGTCATGGCTTTCTTGTACTGCGCTACAGCATCCTGTACAGTGTCAGCCTTGATGGTCCGCCACCTGTACGAATAAGAGCCGTCATCGTTCACAGTTCTGGACTCCAGGATACGGATGCTGTACTTGCCGTCTGCCGTCTCTCGCACCGTCTGCGGCACGAAGTCGATAGCAGATACAAGCTCCATAACAGGAGTCTGCAGAAGTGCCGGGATGTGGTTTTTGTCCGTAGGATCTGTTACCCAGTCCACAAGCCGTGCAGCGTTCCTGTTGAGCGTCCGCAGCTGGTCCTTGCGCTTCTGTGCTTCACGAAGGGAAGCAACCGTCTTGGCGTTTCTGGCTCTGAGCCTTGCCACCTGTACGGATACCTTCTCTGGCTTGTTCTCCTTTTTGACCTTTGCAATCTCCTTCTCCAGGCGCTCATTGTACTTTCTCTGCAGGTTCTTCCGCATTTCTGCGTTCGTCTGGGCAATCTTCTTCGACAGGTTCTCCAGATCCTCTTTCTGTTTCTTTCTGAGATCGTTTCGCTCCTGCTGCGCTTCGTACTGGTAGTACTTGGAGACGATCTCCATGGCAGCATCCTGCGAGGCGTTCATAGCATCCTCACCGAATGCGTTCTCATAGGTCGGTTTCATTGCGTTGTACGCATCCACCAGCTCTAAGGGCATGTCGTTAGAGGTAACATCCCTGCTGAGAACATAGCCGCTCTCCTGGCAGAGAGAATCCCATACGCCGTCCAAAGATACTCCGGAACCGTCGCGTGTAAACTTGATGCCGGGCAGGGCCTTGCGGAAGGCTCCCCAAGATCCGAACGCGGAAATAACTTCCTTCTGCTGTCTCTCGTCCAGGTTGAACGTGTAGCTCTGCAGTACCTGTTTGAAGTCCTTGAACTCCTGTGCTCCGACCTTTACCGTGGACTGCTCGATCATGGGAGACGCAACCTCACTGATTACCGTGGCAAGGTCGTTGTAGTTGATGTAGTCCTGATTCTGCGCATAAGCAAAGACCTTGGTCAGTGTGTCCGCCAGCTCATCAACACTGATCCTGCTGCCGTACTGATCCTTTAGCTGTCTGGCAATCCTGCGGATGTTGGCCTCATTTACCGTTGCTCCCTTGAGAATCTCGTTACCGGATTTAAGCGCATCTGCAAGGCCGCTCTGAATTTGCTCCCCTTCAGCGCTCCAGTCGAAGTCATCCCAGGTTTCGTCGATGCCGACGGCGCGGCGGATGTCTGCGGCCTGTGTTGGATTCTGATTGTCTACGTTCTTGAACTGATTGCTCTCAAACGTGATGACAGTCTTTATCGAGCCATTCTCGTTGTGGTGAATCAGACCGTCGTATCCCATCCGCTTAAACAGATCGATCAGATTGTCGCCACCACCTGCAGCTGAAATCTCGCTATACAGATCTACATCCGACTGCGCCGATTCCATGATCAGCTTTGCCGTTGTCATAGCTTCACGCTTCACGAATGCCGGCGTTCCATAGTCTCTGGTATTCATTGCGTAGTTAGCAATGATGTCATCGCCGGTCGGATCAGCCTCCGCAATGAGGTTGGCGAACTCTCTGGTGGTCATCGTGATCTCGCTATCAGAAAGCGGATTCGTTACATTTAGATAACCTTCCAGAATTCTGCCGTTGCTGTAACCGCTTGCTCTGCTCTTATCCGGTGTGAAGTTGAAGCCATAGCCTTCAAAGCTTCCATGAGATCCGATGTACTTCCTATCGAACTCAGTAAAATCTGCCCCTGTGCCGTGATACATAACAAGGAGTCTTCCGTCCTCGTCTCTCACCTTCGAATTCTCGAAATACTTCTGCTGAGATTCCGTGAGAGTGTTGTCGTCGGAGTCGATGTCGAGGGAATTCCGCTTGTTATATCCTGCAGCATATTCCGCAACTTTATCCCTACTGATATGATCGATCTCAAACTCTTTCATAACCGTAGGATCATCGAAATTGAGCTTCCGTCTAACATAACCAGGAAGCTGCTTTATCTCCTCCGAATAATCCTCGGATACAGGGAGGTTATTCAGATCCTCTGTAGGCGCCACCTCTCCTCGTTTGAAACCATACTTGGAAAGGTCAATGTCGCCACCAACTCTAGGAAGCGGCGTTACTCCGAACTTGGCGCAGATTTCTCTTATGTCTGCATCATCCAGAATCCGGTTAACCTTCATCGAGCCGGTGATATACCAGGGAGCTGTTGTCGGATCTGCGTTTGTCCGGTATCTATAGCTGCCGTTCTTCGGAACATAGGGAAGCCCTGCCTGTGTTCTGTTGAAGCCTCCTTTTTTGGATACTCCGTACTCCATCGCCTCAAGCTGATAGTCTACGTCTGCAGCAATTTCACACTCTGCAAAGATGAAATGTGCAGGGAAGGCGCTCTTGGCTTTTCCTGTGACAGGATCTTTCACCGCGAACTGCTTTGCATCCGGATATTCTCCCAGGTGCCAGCCAGGTCTCCACGCCAGAGTGCCGCTTTTGGCTTTGTTCGTGCCTTTGCCGCCCTGCTGAACCTGTACTCGTCCTTTACTGTTCACAATGATGTTGCCTTCTTTATCTCTTGCCATTGTCCCGGTATCAGCATCAAGCCAAACACCAACCGGTGTAGCAACGCCGCCAGGAGAGGCTACCATCGGAGGATACAGGTGCCCCGGATCATTTTCGAACGCCACAAACACTTTGTATGCCGTGATCGTTTTCTTTGGCGGATCATCGATTCGTACCGATCTTCTAATGCCGATATCGGACTCTTCGATCTGTGACTCCGTAGCAACATTTCCATCATAGAGAATGTCGCCGGCGTTGTTTGTGTTTACCACGTTGTCATTCGCAGCGTTCTGCGATACACTTGCGTTAGGAACACTAGGGGCATCTGATACGGTATCGAACCCGTACGCTCGAGGTGTTCCTTTTATTTTTCCAATTTTAAGAATATCGTAAGCGTAGTATCCTCCGTCTTTCTGGATCAATCTAAGTATCCCTCTATATGGCACCAGTCGGTCTGTTCCTCCACTACTTTCATGCACGATAAATTTAATATCGTAATCTCTGCCTTCAAGCGGATGCTTGGCAGATGCTGGCACTATTCTAGGGTTGGTCGCGTTTTCGACAATTTCCTCATACCTGTACGCCGCATTCAGCTTCGACGTGAGGGCTTTTCTATCCAACTTTCTTGTAGACTCCGACCTTGTGTATTCCTTCCCGGACCGCTTATCAAAATTCACTACAGTACCGTCAACCTTGATTACAACCGGCTCATCTATCGATGCGATAAAATCTCTAACCGCGTTCTTGATTCCCTCAGGGTCATTTCTAAAGCCAGACAACGTATATGTTTTCTCAATAACCGGTACCGTCTCTCCATCTGCAGAGACCGCAACCGTCCTATCGTCAGAGAACGTGTATTTCTTTCCTTGTAGGTCTATCGACGTAGCGCTTGCATAATCAACCCCGTCCTCTTCGACAGAAAGATTATATGAATGTCTGACGCTCTCCCCGGCAGTTCTCCTGCCGTCATCATCGAGGCCGATGGCATCCTTGATAGCAGAGATCAAGCTCCCCTGGTCTGCGGTCAACTCATCCATGAGTCTGTCTTTGGTTTTCTGCTGTTCGGCAAGGGAATCTATTACCAACTGCTTAAACTCTTCCTGCTCCGGGAATGTCATGCTTACTGCTCCCTGCGGCAGGTATTTCCTGTTGGAGACCTTCTTGGGATCAGTTCCGTTATAGTCGTAGACACGGAAGTCTACCAGCAGTTTGTAGTAGTTCGGATGCGTGGCGAATTCATCGAACTTCGGCAGGTAATTGTGCTCCTCGCACCATGCCAGGTACTCATCTGCTGTAGTCTTTGGATCATTGGTTCTGGCAAGGCTTTCATAGAAGTCAAAGTCTTTGCCGCTGATCTTCTTCCGGTCGGACTTGTTTCTGGTATTCTGCTCATCCTCATAGTTTTTGTACAGAAGAAGATTCCTGGCATTCTTGATGAACGCAGAAACGCCACTTGCATGGTAAGGAATCACCATAGGCACATCTTCGCTGTCCAGTAGAACACGAATCTGGGCATCAGAAACACCAATCCAGATGATGCCGCAGTTACTGCTGTATCTTGGATCGTTCTGGATCTTCTTTGCTTCCTCGAGAGGGAACGTCTCGTCCTCCACAAGAAGCCTTGTCCAGTTTCCGTTTTTATCCTTGGCAAGACCTGCGTGTTCGGCGATATCTCTGAACTCAGGATCTTCCAAAAGTGCCTTTCTTCCGTCCTTGGCAAGCTTTTTATACCTAGCCTGCTGTTCTTCCGTCAGTTCCGCAGCCTTTGCTACTACGGACAGATTGATCTTCTGGCCGGTCATACCGAAGAGCCGTGCATATGTCGCTTCCTTGGTGTATGCGTGAGACGGAAGCTCTCTGGCTGTCATATCTGCAAACAACTGCATGTAGTCAAAGAACATGTTCGCTTCGTAGTCCGAGAAGGACTGAACGCGTACACCGCCGACCTTGTATGCCGCTTTCGCGCTGAAGTTATTCTTCGATCCCCAATTGGCAGAACGAAGGATTTCGTTGCCGTATGCTGTGCCGCCATGAGGCAGCTTAGGCTTTCCTGTGCCCCAGTGCGCGTTGACAAGGTTATACAGTGGCTTATTCTTAGCTCTCAAAGTATCCAGGCCTTCAGAGGCAAGGATGTCTTCCTGAGCGAGAAGTCGTCTCATTTGCGGATTGCTGTAGATTGCGAATGCCATTTTGGCAGTTTCCGTAGGATTCTTCTGCTTCCCATCATTGTCGATATAGCCATGAAGAGCATCCACTTTCCCATTTTCATCGAAATGTGCAAACCGCCCCATCTTTCGAACCAGTTTCTTAAAATCAAGTTCAGAATCATCAAGCTGATCGATCGTCTTCTCGCTGGTGTTGGGGATATCGGTGGCGTAGTTGAAATAGGAATAGCCGACATCAGCAGTCTTATCCTTGGCGGTAATTGATCGAACAAGGTTGTTGTATCCAGGTTTATCCGGTCTCAGCTGTCCTTTTTTCTTTCCGCTCTTGTAGTAATCACCTTCCGTAAAGGACGCAGTCCACTGTCCTGCTCTATATCTCTTTGCATCAACAAAGCACAGGCCGCAGGCAATCTCAAAACCGTGCTGCTTAATTTCCATGTTGATGGCGTTGAGATCCGTTTCTGTCAACGTGGGCAGATTAAGTCCGTACTCATCAACCAGATAATTGAGAACAGCATTCAACGTGGTCCTCTTCTTGCAGACCTGAGAGAAATCGATGTTCAAAGGATACTCGCCGTTGTTGACCGCAACAGATTGGATCGGTTTCCCTGCGTAGAATGTCTCAATCAGAGGAATACCGTCTACTCCCTTTACCAGCCCTGTCTGGGACCACTGGCCGAAAAATTTGTACTGATTACTCTTACTGAGATCCTTGGCAAGGTTGTAGGCCCATTCCATGTGGTCCAAAATGTCATCTTTCTGCTCATCCGTGAGGTCATCCGTGTTCTCAAGGAAATTCTCCAGATACTCCCTGCCGCCGTGCTCATACGTTTCGATAGAGAGTCTCTTTTCACCGGTAGACTCGTTTTCTACGCCGTAGTCCTCGATGCTTCCTTTGCCCTGCTCGATAGCTCTGGTCTCTGCAGCTGCCGCCCTGGCATCACTGTAGTTCTTCTCCGCGTTCGCGATGGACTTTGCAATAGAATCCTGCAGCGTCTCATAGTTCTGGAGGGTTGTCTCCGCCATTTTCCACTGGTAGGAGTTGGGCTGAAGCTCTGACAGGAAATTCTTGATGGAATCCACCATTCTTCCGACCCAGTCTGCCAGGCGCTGTTTGATGCTCTTGGCTTCCTTGTAGCCATGGTTCCGGTCGATCTCATCCATCAGCTTGTTCATGCCTTGCTCGTTGCCAAGGAACTGATACAAGAGATCATTCGCCATCTCTTTGTCGATGTCCGCATCTGTCTTGCCGGTCTCGCCATGGTATGCATTCGCATATTTCTGGCGGAGCCTGTTGAATTCCCTGCTGCCGAGTGCCTTCTGGGAAGCCTGCATGATGTCGTTTACTACGGAAGCATATTCCCCCTGATTCCAGACAGAGGCAAACTCTCCGACCTCGTGGAACAGTGTGGATGCCATGCGGTCAGCCTGGTCAGCATTGATATAGATTGTCGAGTCGGCGGACTGATAGTATCCGTTCTCCTGATCGTTGAAACCATTATTCGTGAGTACGATGTTAAGGCCGGTCATACGTGCTACTGCTTTCATAACACCGGCACCATGGATTGATTCCGTGGTATTACTTCTGGAATCGGTAAAGGTTCCGGTTCCGAATGCTTTTACCCCTGCCTTCTCGGCCATCGAGCGTGCCGCTTCCTTGACCGCATCGTCAATCGCAACCTGCTGTCCTGCCTTGAATGCTGTTTTTGCGATATCCTCGCCTACGATAGACAGCGAAGCGCCGTTCTCCTGGGCATAGTCCTCAAAGGCCATGCCGGTACGACCTGCATTGATGGCAGAGGCCATTACTTCGCTGTATGTCGAAGCGTTCATGCCGTCCTGATAGTTGGATTCAATGATTGTGCGCAGGCCGTCGTTGCGCTGCTTGGCTGCAGCCTTCTGTACCGACTCCTTATTCATAGCTGTCTGTTCTGCGCGATCACTGGCAGCTTGTTGCACTCCGTCGTTGTATGCAATCTGCAGCGCAGGAGAAACATTTCCGATCTCCTGTCCGGAATATCCTGCCGTGTAGGCATCCTCCGTCGAGATCTTCGCCTGCTCCAGATCCAGATTATTCTTGCTGGCAGCATAGCTTCCTGCAGTCTGCTCCAACTTCTCATAGTCCTCCCAGGAGATTTCCTCGGAGTTTTTCGCTGTCTGCATGGCCTCATTCAGCTCGTCCTGAGTGGTAGAGGACTGGATCGCCTTGTAGGCGTCGTTGTAGGATGTGTTGTTCTTCTCGGAGCGGTACTCCTCCGGAATGTTGGAGGCACCGGAAATAGACTCCTGTGCGGAGTCTGTGGTGGTCTGTTCGGTTGTGGTGGTCCTGTTCATACCAAGGGCGTTCTTCACCCCACTCTTGAAGCTGTCCCACTTCTGCTGTTTGGCAGCGCTCTCCTGCTCCTCTGCAGCGGCTTCTGCTTCTACGTTCTGGATATTCTGATAGTATTCGTAGAGCTGTATCTTCTCCTTCTTGCTCGGAGTCTGCTCCTGGAACATCTTGGTGGCAAGGTCCTTGGCTTTCTGGGCAGACTGTGCCGCAGATTCGTTCTTGTAGCTGGCAGGATCTGTATCAAGAGCATCGGCCCACTCTGCGTAGTCCTTGCTGGTGTAGCCGTCGAATAGGTTGTTGGCCGTGTTTACATCGTTGGCATAACCTGCAGCCGTTGCGATTCCTGCGCCCATTGCGCCAGAGAGTGCACCGGATACGAACGACTCCACAGTGTTGGCGACAGAATCCTTTGTGGCCTGTATCTTCGCCTCATCTTCTGACATTCCGTTCATCATGTAGTTTCGGACAGACTGGTTGTATTCGGAATTCTGACCGTTAACTGCGGCATCCATGAAGTTGTCCGCAATGTCTCCCAGAACTTCCTCGGAGCCTTCAATACCAGAGCTAACCAGGAAGTCGACAATCTTCTTTCTTGCCGTTGCATTGTGGTTCTTGAAGATATCCCAGAATTTGTCTGCAGAGGCAATCTCGGTAACTGTCTCGATGGCAGCTGATGTCAAAGCGTTCTCAAAGGCCTTGCTCTGCCGCTGATCGTTGCTGATATTCTCGCTGAGGGCGTTACCGTAAGCGTTAGCCGCAAAAGGAGCCAGAGACAGTGCAGAAGCCAGTGCGCGGTTACTGGTAGCGCCGCCAAGCACTCCTGTCTCTGCTGATTCAGCCGCCGACATTCCTGCTCCGTACAGAACGCCAAGGATTTTGTTCTTGTCATTGATGGCTTGCTGCGTCGCAGACTGGTAGTCAGATGTCGCATTGGACGCAGCAAAAGCCATGGAGTTTACGTTAATGGGAGATTGGCTGTCTCTGTATCCTCCATGGTTGTACTTCAGTGTTTCTCCGATGGTTCCAAGGCCGCCGTAAGGATTCAGCACCAGGGCATTTGCTGTGTTCTGGATGCCTCCTGCAATGTTCTTCAGCGTAGAACCCTGATGCACATTGTCGTAGGCTTCCTGCTGCTGTTTCTTCCTGGTGTCGGAATCATACAGTTCCTGTCCGTAGTACTTCAGATCCTCGAATTCTTCATCAGACAGACCGTACTTGCTCTGGATAGATGCCTTCACCTGTGCCAGTTTCTGTCTCTGGGCCTTGCCGCCATCGTTTTCGATGTTGGATGCCGTCTCCGCATACTGCATCGCCTCTGCTATCTGTGCTGCATCCTCCTGATCCAGATAATCATAGATTTCCTGCTTAAGGGCTTGCGTGCGCTGATTCCATGTAGTGCTGTCGCCCTTGGAAGTCACGTTGCTGAATTTCTTGTTGGCGTACTCCAGCTCCTGAGATTGTGTCCGCACGCCTTCCTTATGAGCTGCTGCATCCTCTGCACGTGCCGTCTGATCCTCGTCGTATTTTGCCTGCCATGCCGTATAGGTGGCATCATCCACACCGTATTTCTGTTTGAATTCTTCCTTGAGGTTTTCCGCCTCCGCCTTGTTCTGCTGCGTCTTGCCGGTGATATTGTTCCAGATATTCTGCGCGATGGTGCCGCTTGCATTCCGCTCGCTGGTCTTGTAGCCGCTGTATCTATCTCCGCCGGTTACTTCGGTGTTGTTGGCTGTGCCGTCTGTCTTGAGGCTACGGATCTTCTCCAAAGCTTTCTTCTGCTCACTGCTAAGACTTGTGTATGCAGCCATTGCATTGGCTGCCTGGCCGCTCCGGTATGTCTTGTAGCCGTTCATGAGGTTTTCATAGTCCTCATCGCTCACACCATAATCAGACTTGAACTGTTTCGCGAGATTGCCAGCAGAGCCGGTGCCGGGATAATCCAATATATTCAGCTACATATGACAGTTTAAGACCCTTGTCGTTAATGCGTTGCATCAGTGCTGAAGTGTTTGTCATACCGGTTCTCCTTTCTGGTAGATTTTTAATCTACCGTTACAATGCTCTTGCGTTGATTTTTTGTCAACTGTATTTTGAAAAAATGTTGACTAAAAGTGTCTATGTGGTTATTCTCATATGTAGGAGGAAATGTTGTGACTATCGGTGAACGCATCAAAGACAAAAGAATAGAGCTAGGCCTTACTCAAGAGGATCTTGCAAACCGGATGGGATACAAATCCAAATCTACCATCAATAAGATAGAGATGGGGGTAAATGTTATGCCTGTTCCGAAGGTTGCTGCGTTTGCTGCTGCGTTAGGCACTACTCCTACATGGCTTATGGGCTGGGATGATGAAGAAACCGTCCTCCCAGATGACCGTGCCCTCCTGGACGCGTACCACCGCTCCTCCGAAGGCATCCAGGAGTCCGTGAGGATTCTGCTGGGTTTAAAGGGGAAGGAAAGGTTGTCAGCTTCCAAGGAGGCCTGACTATTCGCGGCGCTCGTTAAAGCGAATGATTACGCTAAGTCATGCGGATTAGCCTTTTATATTTAGGGGAGAACGATGAAGCCACCAAAGGCGCTACTGACCGTAGATGAATTAATTGAGCATATGAAGGCGAGGGGAATTCACTTTGATATCGTGCCAGAAAATGAGGCACGTGAATTCCTTACGGACAGGAACTATTACATGAAATTGTCCGCCTATCGTGCCAATTACCCAAAATGTCCAAATGATTCTGCTCGATCTGGGCAATATCAGAACCTAGATTTTGCATATCTCCAGGAACTCTCGACGATTGATATGCATCTACGCTATCACATTCTTCAGATGTGCCTTGATATCGAGCATGCCATCAAGGTTCGCCTAGTGACCGCAGTTACAAGCGATGGGGCCAACGGAGATGAAGATGGATATCGCTTTGTAAAGGACTATTTCAAGAAGAAAGACACAAAAATGGATCTTCTTCGTTCCATTCGTAATCATAAGGCTGGAGAATATTGCAGGGATCTATTTGAAAAATATTATCCATATTTTCCAATTTGGGTATTGGTCGAACTAGTTTCGTTCGGTGAGTTGATTCAGTTGTGTACCTTTTACGATGAGACGAGGCTCCCTTCGTGTCCGATCCTAATTGACGGAAAGTTCTTGAACGTAATCCGGGACTTTCGAAATGCCTCTGCACACAGTAATTGTCTATTGAATAAGGCAGCTGCTGGAATGGATTCCACAAAGCAATGTGCTATAGAGATTTCCAATTTTGTCAAAGAAGTTCCTTCCATTTCTAAGGAATCTAGGGCGAAATATCTTCATACGGACTTCTGTTATAACATGGTTGTCCTTCTCTATGCATATTCGGTATACATGCCGCTGAATGTTCAGCGGAAGAAATTTAAAGAATTAAAAGGGTTTATGGAGGAGAGAGTTTCTCGGAATAGCGACTATTTTACAAGTAATCCAAAGCTATGCGGTGTATATACGTTTCTGAAGAAAGTCATTGACAATTTGGCTGCGCGAGGTTAGACTAAAGCCACAATTGAAAAGGGAAACCTTTTGGAAGGGACGGAGACTCACTTTGTGAGTTCTGCCCCTGATTTTTTTAGAAGAAGACCCCACATTATTGCGAGGTCTTTGTTGTTTATGGGAAGCATTGACACCGTTTTCCAATCGCGCTACCATTTCAATACTAAAAGGGACGTGTAAGTCTGTTAAGATGCGCTACTCCAAGAGGCGTAAGTTGCCTGTGTGGCAACCATCTTGATAGTAGCGTCCCTTTCTGTATGTCTGCTTTTATGTAAGCAGTATAATGGCTTATAGAAGAACCGCTCGGTATTGGCGTACCGGGCGGTT
>CAVBQH010000053.1:0-15074 GCA_963597485.1 Acutalibacteraceae bacterium | reverse complement strand
GGTCTGTACAGTATAGAAGGCCTTCCGGCTGTCTATGAGGAGGAAGCCGCATCGAAAAGCCTGTGCATACGGCTGAGAGACGACTGCAGCGGCCTGGAAGTGGAGCTGTGGTACGGCGTGCTGGAGGAGCAGGACGTCATTGTGCGGTCTGTGCGGCTTGTCAACGCAGGAGGCAAGGCGCTGCAGATCGAGAAGGCAGCATCGGTATGCCTGGATTTTCCCTTTGGTGATTATGACTGGATTACGCTGTACGGACGGCATGCGATGGAGCGGAATGCGCAAAGGCGCCCAGTGCCGCACGGTCTCTCCAGCGTCGGAAGTGTGCGCGGAACCAGCAGCCACCAGTACCATCCGTTTTCCATTCTGTGTGAGAAGGATGCAACAGAGACACAGGGAAAGTGCTACGGATTCTCCTTCCTCTACAGCGGAGATTTCCTCATGGAGGTGGAAAAGGATCAGGTAAATCAGACAAGATTCCTGTGCGGAATTCATCCGGATGAGTTTTCCTGGGATCTGGAGCCGGGGGATCATCTGGATCTGCCGCAGGTGATGATGGCCTACAGCGGGGACGGCCTGGGGCAGCTGAGCCGTAATTTTCACAAAACCATTCGTGAAAATGTGTGCCGCGGACCGTGGAAGCACAAAAGACGTCCGGTTTTGATCAACAACTGGGAGGCAACCTATTTCGATTTTACCGGAGAGAAGCTGATTTCCATTGCCAGGGAAGCCCACAGCATGGGAATTGAGCTGTTCGTCATGGATGACGGCTGGTTTGGCAGACGGGACAGCGATAACTGTGCACTGGGCGACTGGTATCCCAATGAGGAGAAGCTCGGCTGCACGCTCACGAGCATGGCGGACAAGATCACGGAGGATGGAATGCTGTTCGGAATCTGGTTTGAACCGGAGGCAATTTCGGTGGACAGTGAT
The DNA here is from genome assembly GCA_963597485.1 of Acutalibacteraceae bacterium. Classification (GTDB taxonomy): domain Bacteria; phylum Bacillota; class Clostridia; order Lachnospirales; family Lachnospiraceae; genus CAG-791. The sequence goes on along the minus strand of CAVBQH010000053.1, from coordinate 14,144 downwards.
CTGTACCGGGAGCATCCGGACTGGGCGATTGCGGCGCCGGAGCGCAAGCCGTGCCTTGGACGCAATCAGCTGGTTTTGGATTATTCCAGACGGGAGATCTGTGATTATATTCTGGAGAGGATCTGCGATATTCTGCGCAGTGCGCCGATCAGTTATGTGAAGTGGGATATGAATCGCAGCATCTGTGATAAATACAGCCTGGGGCTGGATGCGCGGCATCAGGGCGAGTTTGCCCATCGGTATATTCTAGGCCTGTACTATGTGCTCGAACAGCTCCATCAGCGTTTTCCGGAGGTTCTGATCGAGGGCTGCAGCGGCGGCGGCGGACGGTTTGACGCCGGCATGCTGTATTACACGCCGCAGATCTGGACCAGTGACAACACGGATGCATTAAATCGCGTATCCATTCAGTACGGAACATCTCTTGGGTATCCGGTGTCCGCCATGGGAGCCCATGTCAGTGCAGTTCCGAATCACCAGACGGGACGCGTGACGCCTCTGCACACCAGGGGGTGCGTGGCCATGGCCGGAACCTTTGGATACGAGCTGGATATCACCAGGATGACGCCGGAAGAAAAGGAAGAAGTGCGGCAGCAGATTCACACCTTCACGGAGTTCTACGATCTGATTCAGTATGGTGAGTATTACCGCCTGTCAAAGCCGGAGGATATGTGCACGGCCTGGGAGATGGCGGCTGAGGATCAGAGTAAGGCACTGGTTACGGCTGTTTACCACGGCGTGGAGGCGAATCCGTGCCCGTATCATATCTATGTGCATGGTCTGAATGCAAAGACGCTGTATAAGGTGCAGATGGTTGGAAGGCCGGAGCTTGGGGAAGCGCAGCTTCCCGGCAGTGTGCTGGAGAATGCAGGACTTACGCTGCCGGCACCCGGCACGGAGAATGACGCACTGCAGATATACGTTCAGGCTTGTTAGGGAGTCGAGAATGAAGCCGGAGGCGGCAATTTACAAAATGACCATAGAAGAAGCCGCGCAGTATTCGGAAGAATACTGCAGGCTGCATTTCCCGCTTCGCTATGAGAAGGCGATGCAGTTTCGTTTTCATGAGGACCGGCTGCGGTGCATCGGTGCCGGAGCGCTTCTTTATGAAACGCTGGGGCTGGAAGACTCGGATCTTCGAACGGGGGAGTATGGAAAACCCTTGGCGGATGCATGCGATCTGCACTTTAACCTCTCACACAGTGGGGAGTATATTGTCCTGGCGACAGCGAGGACACCCGTTGGAGTGGACATAGAGAGATTGGATCGGAAGACGGGCAGAGATCCTGCAGGATTGATCCGGTATGTGGCTGCGCCGGAGGAAAGAGACTGGATTTATCAGGACGCAGACGATCACGAGCAGGCGAAGCGCTTCCTGCAGCTCTGGACGATGAAGGAAAGTGTTGTAAAGGCACTGGGGGAAGGCTTGCACAGAGAGCTTTCATCCTTTGACGTTCTTCCCCTGCTCCGGGGAGAGGAAGTGCGGCTTGACGACCAGACGCTCTGTGGGAGAATGGAAATGGAAGATCAATATGCGTTGTCCGTGTGTGTTAGAAAGCGTGAGGAGCTTGTGCCGTGAAAATGATTCATATCGATGAGAAAAATGCAAATATATTCTATATCATCATTCAGTTTTTTTATTTCGCAGCATTTTCTATTCCTTGCTCTTTTTCAGCGGCGTATTTGCTGGACCGAGGATTTTCGGACGGACAGATCGGTATTATACTGGGAATCGGGTGTCTGCTGAATGTCGCGGTTCAGATGGTGATTGTCTCGTTTATTGAGCGGACAGGGATGAGAGTCGGCAATGTCATTGCCGGCGTGCATGTTATTACGCTCGCGGTAGCGTTTGCACTGTTGTTTACATCCGGAGGAGGACTGGTTTTTGCCATCTTGTTTACAATCCTGAGTGTATTGGTACAATCGATGGCGTCGTTTGTGATTGCACTGTACCGTGGTTATAACGAGCGGGGGATACGGATTAACTTCAGCGTGGGTCGAGGCTTTGGATCAGCAGCTTATTCACTGGGGAGCCTGGCCGGCGGACATATCATCGCAGCTTTTTCGCCGGATGTGATTCCGGTGCTGTATATCATTCCATGTATTTTGCTTTGCATATTTGTTCTTCTGTTTCATGCACCGAATGTAGAGAAGCGGACGGCAGCAGGGGTGACACCTGCAGAGAAGAGAATTCTGCTGAGGGATTATCCGCAGTTTTATGCCTTTTTATGGGGGGCGATTTTCATCATTACGTCGCATAGCTTTACACAGACGTATCTTCTTCAGATTCTGCAGCGCGTTGGCGGAAACAGTGCGAATCTTGGCACAGCGGTGTTTATATCTGCCATGATGGAGCTGCCGGCGATGCTGCTGTATCGGAAAATGGCGGATCGCTTCGGCAATCGAAGACTGCTTGCCGTTGCCGGCTTTGCGTGGATATTGAAGAATTTCTGGATTATGCTGGCGCCGAGCGTCTATTCAATCTATGCTGCGGAGCTGCTGCAGTTTGCCGGGTATGCGATTTACGTGCCGGCGGGAATGCGGTATGTGGCGCATACGCTTCCGGAGAATGAATTTCTCAAGGGGCAGGCGCTCATCGGCAGCGCTTATACGGTGGGAAGTCTGATTGCCAATTTGATCGGAGGACCGATGCTGGAGCATTGGGGCCTGCATATAACCCTGTGGGGAATGCAGATTTTCTCTGTGGTCGGCATTGCACTGTATACCTACGCGATGTGGAAGAGCCTTCGTATGTTTCCCTCTGCAGCCAGAGGACATAACAAGTAGGCACCATAATGTGTTAAGATATGCGGAGAGGAAACTCGCAATCGGAAAGGAGTATACGTATATGACAATTCGTGCGGAACAGGCTGACGGGAAGGTAGTACTGCATGTCGAGGGAAGACTGGATACCATTACATCACCGGATCTGGAGAAGGAGATTGCTGCCCTTCCGGAGCAGATCACAGAGCTTACAATCGATATGGCAGCAGTAGAGTATGTTTCTTCTGCGGGACTTCGCGTCCTGCTCGGTGCCCATAAGATGATGAGCAAGAAGGGAACAATGGTCGTTACCGGCGTATGCGAGGACGTGATGCAGGTTTTTGAAATGACCGGATTTGCAGATATATTGGTAATCAAATGATGGAACTAGTGAGTGAAGCAAGTACCTTTGCAGTGAAGGCGCACGATGGAATGCGCCGTAAAAGAGCCGGTTTGCCGTATATTCTCCACCCGATGGAGGTTGCTGTGATTGTCAGCACCATGACGAGCAGTCAGGAGGTCATTGCGGCTGCAATGCTCCATGATGTTGTGGAGGATGCGGGAGTCACCCTCCAGGAAGTGGAGGAGCATTTCGGAAAGCGCGTGGCGGAGCTGGTTGGATCGGAGACAGAGAATAAGAGAAAGAATCTGCCGGCAGCGAGCACATGGAAGCTGCGCAAGCAGGAATCTATCGATTTTCTGCGGGGCACCGATGATCTTGACATTAAAATTCTGTATCTCGGTGACAAGCTGTCCAATCTTCGCTCCATATATCCTGCCTGGAAGGTGGAAGGTCACGATGTCTGGCAGAGCTTTAACCAGAAGAATCCGGCGGAGCAGGCCTGGTATTACCGCAGCATCGCAGAGAATGTGAGCGAGCTTTCAGATACGAGAGCATGGAAGGAATTTGATGGGCTGGTTCATCAAATATTCAACGGCGTTTGATTTCACAAATGCCATGCCAGTTATTCAGGACAGGTATTTAAAAATCGGTGCACGAAGATGACTGGAAAGGGAAATGTATGGAAGGTGTTACGTATCAGATCGACAATGAACAGCTTGTTATATACCTGAGCGGAAGAGTGGATGCCTCCAATGCATCCTTAGTTGAAGAGAAAATTACCGATGCCCTCACTGATGCACCGGGAAATGAAGTGGTGATTGATGCGGAGCAGCTGGAATATATATCCAGTGCCGGTCTTCGCATTTTTTTGCGGCTGCGCAAGAAAAAGCTGGAACTCACGATCCTCAATGTATGTCCGGAGGTTTATGACATCCTGGAGATGACTGGATTTACGGAGATGATGACGGTTCAGAAAGGATACCGGCATCTTTCTGTGGAGGGCTGCAATGTGATCGGCAGAGGAGCCAATGGCATCATCTATCGGTATGATGCAGAGACGATTGTAAAGGTGTATTTACAGGCGGATGCATTGCCGGACATTCAGCGCGAGCGGGAGCTGGCCAGAAAGGCTCTGGTTATGGGAATCAACACGGCGATTCCGTATGATGTTGTCCGCGTCGGCAAAGGGTATGGCACGGTGATGGAGCTTTTGGAGGCGTCCTCGCTCTCCCAAACGATCCGGGAGGATCCGGAGCATCTGGACAAAGCGGTTGAGATCTTTGTGGGACTGCTGCGCCAGATCCATGAAACCCAGGTGGAGCCGGAAAGCCTGCCGGATATGAAGCAGGTTGCACTGAAATGGGTGGATTTTGACAGGAACTATTTGCCGGAGGAGATCAGCAGCAAGCTGTGCTCGCTGGTGGAGACGGTTCCGGCGTGCAACACAATGCTGCACGGAGACTATCATCCGAACAATGTCATGATGCGGGACGGGGAGGCCATATTGATTGATATGGACACTCTATGTATGGGGCATCCTGTGTTTGAGCTGGGATCCATTTTCAACGCACTGGTTGGCTTCGGTGAGTTGAATCACGAAGAAATCATGCGTTTTTTGGGAGTGCCGTTTGAGGTTACAAGCATTTTCTGGCACAAGGTGCTTATGGCTTACCTTGATACAGAGGATCCGGAACGGATAACCGAGGTGGAGAATAAGGCAAAGATTATCGGATACGCGCGTCTTCTGCGGCGTGCCATTCGCAGAGACGAGTCTGACAGGGAACAGATGACGGAGTACTGCAGGGAACAGCTGAGCCGCCTTGTTCCGGCGGTAGACACGCTGGACTTTTAAAGAAACCGTGCACCGATTATTCGGACCCGTTAGAGCGCACCGGCACTGCTGACGCTGAAGGCAAGTATGGCATAGAGGACAATCATACCGGTGATGATCAGTGCCTGCTTGCCCCGGTGCGCAGTGAGAAGTCCGATAAATTCGCGAACGAGTGCATTGGGCCAGAAATACCATCTGGCCCTTGCGCCGATTCCTACGGCACGCATTTTGACGCGCCGTGCATACAACCCGCTGCGGAACACGTGATAGTTTGTTGTGGAAAAAGCAACGTTGGCCGCAGCACTTCTTTCTTCAATTCTGGCTTTGGAGAATTTCATGTTCTCAAAGGTGCTTGTTGACTGATCTTCCTTCAGAATACGTTTCTCCGAAATTCCCTTTTCCATCAGATATCGCTTCATAGCCTCGCTTTCGGAGATGATCTCATCGCTGCCCTGACCGCCGGAGGTAACAAAGATAAGATCCTTTCCGGTTTTCTTCAGCTGTGCATCCCGGAAGGCAAGGGCACGGTCAAGACGATCCCGGAGCAGGGGAGAAACGCTGCCGTCGGAACGAATGGAGCAGCCCAGCACGATCAGGTAGTCTTTGTTCGGCAGCGGTTCATAGGAAGCGGCAATAGCATGCGCAATGATGATGCCGATGACCATGCATTCAAAATACAGATATATTGCAGCGAATACATTGACCAGGATCAGCGGCGCACCCGTACGCAGGCTGCCGTTGGAGGCCATATAGTCGGCAATGGTCAGAAGGATCTCACCGCCCAGCAGCATGCAGGAAAGGAGAATGCCGAGAATATTCACGAACCGCTTTCCTTCGTGGCGGATCAGACTGAGATTGCTGATGCACAAGGCGGCGGAGAGCGCAAGGATGAAGGGCCAGGATAAAAGCAGGTAGCTTCTGGCGGACATACTCAGAAGAGAGAGAATCTGTGTGACATTCCGCCCGCCTTGCTGCAATGGATCCCGCAGGATATGGATGGTCAGATTGATGTGTGTGATCAGGACCGAGGTCAGGAAAAAGGAAAAGCCGACATAGTAAATGGTATTATAGGAATACGGATTGTATTGGAGCTGTGCATGAAACGCCCATAAAAGCACGGCGATGGTCGATGCGAAGAATGCATTAAGAACAATATTGATTTCGGCGGCATGTGCCTCGGCCCCTGCGCCGGCAAGGAGTCCAATGCAGACAGCGGCAATGGCTGCCAATGCAATAATGCTGTAAACAGTTGGTTTTTTGCTGCGGGTATTAAATCTCATAGGGAATCCTCCGATGCTGGTATTGTACCATTATTCGAACGCCGCAGAAGACGTATACGAGAGGTGACGAATGGAAAATCAGTCAGAAACAGCGAGCCTGTCGGAAATTGAATCAAAAATTAAAATCCGAAAGGCTGCGCCGGCGGACCTGCCAAGGCTGCTGGAAATCTATGGCTTTGCACGGGACTTCATGGTTCGGACCGGAAATCCCGATCAGTGGAAAAACGGCGGTCCCAACCGAGATCAGCTGGAGAAGGACATTGCCCTGCAGCAGCTGTACGTTATGGAGGATGCGGCCGGCATGGTCCATGCGTTCTTTATGTTTTCTCTGGAGACAGACCATACCTATGATGTGATAGAGGACGGCTTTTGGAAATCGGATAAGCCGTATGGAGTGATTCACCGCGTGGCCGGAGACGGACAGATTCGCGGCGTACTTGCAAGAGCGGTTGATTTTGCCCTGCAGAGGACGACGCACCTGCGCATCGATACGCACCGGGATAACAAGGTCATGCAGGGAGCGATTGCCAAAAGCGGGTTTGCCTATTGCGGCATCATTCACCTGGAGGACGGATCGCCGCGCCTTGCATACGAACGCGTATAGAAAAGTTCTCCGAACTTGAGAATAGATATCATTTCCACTTAAAATTTTATTCTGTATGCTTTATACTTTAATCGCATACGGCTCCTGGACATTGTTTGAAAAATAATCGGCCGGCCACATCGAAGTTTTCCGAAGAAAACGAGATGGGGCGGAATGGTTACAGTTATTTAAAGATCGATGTACTGGGCATGGTCGTATGCGGGGGACTGAAAAGGCAGCAGTATGTTGAAGCCACAGGCAGGTTCTGTGCGTCTTCGGCTTACATTGCTGCAGGAAAAGCGTAAAGGAGGCAGAAGTGAAGGCAAGACTCATCTCACTGTTGACGGCTGTAACCTTGGCAGCCGGCACACTGGCTCCGCTGCCCGTGTGTGCAGCGAAGTCCAAGAGCAAGAAAACGTCCGCGAAGAAGACAACGGCGACCAAGACGACGACGGCAGCCAATGCGGTAACGATCTCTTCCGTTGTCATTCAGGGGAGCAACGTCGTAGTGACGGCCACAGGCACTGCGGCAACGGACGACGGAATCTATCATCTCTATGCACAGGATCCTGCCATGAGCGGCGTTCAGGGTGCAGAGGTTGCACAGGCTCCGGCCGGTGCGACAGCGGTGTTCACATTCCCGCTGGGTAATAACACAGCTGCGTCCATGCTGTACAAGAAGTTTACGGTTGTCGGTGTGTCATCCGGTGCGTTCAAGGATCTGTCCAACGATATGTACATTCTGAATCCGGAGGCCGTTGCCACACATACTGCGGCAAGATACGACGGCGGCAAAAAGGGACTTCTCCCGGCTGCAGAGACGATTCGTGACACCAATACCCTCAAGGCGATGGGGGTAAAGCAGATCACCTACAATCTTCCGGTTGGCGATATGATTTCCGGTGGTGGCGTGAATTTCACCTACAACGGCAAAAATTACGCATTCAATGCCGGCATTGTGGGACAGTATGATATTATCGTTCCTGCAATGAATGCAGCCGGAATTCAGGTAAACCTGATTCTCCTGTGCGGAGCAAACGGAGGAATCCTCATCCATCCGCAGTCAAGAGGCGTCGGTGCCAATTATTACATGTTCAACACGGTGGATCAGGCCGGACTCGAGGAGCTCGAGGCTGTTGCTGCCTTCCTTGGACAGCGCTATTCCGGAACCGGACACGGAACTGTGGACAACTGGATCGTCGGCAACGAGGTGAATGCGCGCAACGAGTGGAACTACATGGATCCTTCGGCGGGACTGGCCGGCTTTGCAAAGGCCTATGCAGATGAGCTTCGTGTGTTCTACAACGGCATCAAGTCACAGAATGCCAATGCGAGAATTTATGCAGCAACGGATCAGGAGTGGATGTCCGATAATGCGGCTCTTCACTATGGCGTGAAGGAATTCCTGACGCAGCTCAATACACAGATTACGGCAGAGGGTAATTTTGACTGGTCCCTGTCCAATCACCCCTATAATTTCCCGCTGTATGAGCCCAATACACTGACGTCCAAGCCGCAGGTTACCCACACGCAGGCAACCAGATATATTACAATGACCAACATCGATGTTCTGACCGATTTCATGTGCCAGGCACAGTTTCTGAATCCGGCCGGACAGGTTCGTTCCATTACACTGACAGAGGTAGGCTTCTCCTCCAGCGCAGCAGTGGGATCGAATGAGGCACTGCAGGCAGCGGATATCGTGTTCGCAATTAACCAGGCCAATGCCAACCAGCACATCGACGGAATCGTGATCAACCGTCAGCGCTCCGACGCCAGTGAGATCGCGCAGGGCCTTGATTACGGCCTGATCGGGATTAACGGTGCGGCCAAGCAGGGCTATAACTGGTTTGTAACAGCAGAAAGCGCAGACACGATTGCGGCAGCATCGGCTGTTCTTGGCAAGGATATTGTGTCCAACATTGTAGTTCGATGAGAGTAACGCGCCGGTACATCGATGGCAGAATTGCTGTACCGGTACCGTACAAGAAATAGACACGCAGCTTTAAGGGGGAAGTGCTGATCCTGTCGGCACTTCCCCAATGTTATGTTTGGCGGGATCGCCGCAAGAGTAAAAGAACGGCTTTGCAGCAGCGGTTTTGTAAAGAGACGCCAATGGTTACGGAGGAAGTTTATGATACGCGCAGTGATTTTCGACATGGATGGGACCTTGTATGACAGCGAGAAGATCTACGGGCATGGCTGGATGAGCGCCGGCCTTTCCAAAGAGCAGTATTACCAGCTGATCGGAAGGAGCCGTGTGAATATCGATCAGCTCCTGCGGGAATGGGGATACGATGTAGATGCACTGCGAAGAGTTCGCTCCGAAGCGGTGGAGACAGAGCTGCAGGAGAAGGGAGTAGAGCTAAAGCCAGGGGCCAGAGAGTGCCTTCTGTGGCTGCAGCAAAAAAAGATTCCCGCGGCCATTGCGACATCCAGTGCCAAAGAGGTGGCGGATCGGTACCTTGCTATGACCGGCATGGAGGAGTATTTTGATCTTGTGATCAGTGGGAATACCCTGGAACGGGGGAAGCCGTTTCCGGATATCTTCCTGGAGGCAGCAAAACGAATGGGGCAAAGCCCGCAGGACTGCCTTGTGGTAGAGGACAGCTTTAATGGCGTACGGGCCGGACGAAATGCAGGAATGTGCACAGTCATGATTCCGGACCTGATCCCTGCGGATGAGGAGATGCACCGCCTGGCAGATGCGGTGCTGGAAAGTCTTGGGCAGCTGCCGGACTGGATAGAAGCACAGAAAGGAAACAGTTGAGAAGAAAGTATGGCAGTAGCGCAGTATTTTGACTATTTTATTATCTTCAGCTTTGTCGGCTGGATCTATGAATGTACGTATTGTACGGTGAAGGAGAAGCACTGGCAGAACCGGGGGTTTCTCTTCGGACCGATTTGCCCCATTTACGGGTGCGGCGTGGTCGGTGCTATGATCGTTTTTCATCTTCTGCCGCCGATGCCGTCGGGCACGTCGTACCCGGTATGGGAGATTTTCCTTGTTTGCGCCGTCGGAAGTGCGATTATGGAATTCGGCACTTCTTGGGTGCTGGAGAAGTTCTTTCATGCCGTATGGTGGGATTACAGCAACATCCCGCTGAACCTTCAGGGACGGATTTGCCTTCCTGCTACCTGCGGCTTCGGCATCGCCGGGATTCTGGTGGTGAGGGTCATCGGGCCGTTCCTGGATTCTCTCCCGACGGATGCGCATCCCATTGAAAATGAGATTCTCTGTCTTGTGTTCGCTGTGATTCTGGGTATGGATTTTGCACTGACCGTGGCCAGCCTGACCAAGATTCTGGACCGGATGGACGCGATGGAGAAGGAATTCAATGATCGCATGGAGGCGGGCTATCAGACGGTTCAGCAGGGCCCCGCAGCAATGGGGACAGCGGCCATGGCTGCTGCGCAGAGTGCAGGAGAAACAGCGGTCATCGCTGCGATGCTGGCTTCGGATTCGGCCAAGGCAAAGGCGGGCAAATCCACGCAGGAGGTGAGCGACCGGGTGAGGAGGCTTATGGATGGCTTTAACCGTCGGGAGAAGTACCACATTCTGAGCATTCGGGAATTTCGCCCCGAGTACCGTTCCAAGGACGCATCTGAGAAGCTAAGAGGCGTATTCCGGTCTATGCAGAAGATGGCAAGAGGGAGAGCTGTGACGGACAAGAAGGATGAGTGATCAGCTTGAAAATTAAGGAAAACAGTATGACCGGACTTTCCAGTTCAGAGGAAAGAGAATTTCAGAAATATATGGCGGAGTTGGCCCAGGATCCCCGGTGCCTTCGCATGAAGAGATACATTCAGCATGGTCACATTACAACCTACGACCACTGTCTGGATGTGGCGAGGGAAGCCTTCTGGCTGAACCGTCGCCTTCATCTTCGGGCTCAGGAGCAGCGTCTGGTGCGTGCCGCATTCCTCCATGACTATTTTCTGTATGACTGGCATAACCATGGGGATCATCTGCACGGATATCATCATCCGCACATTGCTGCGCTGAATGCCGGGCGGGACTTTCAGCTGGATGCGGTGGAAATTGCTGCCATTGAGAGCCACATGTGGCCGCTGACGCTGTTCCATGCCCCGTCCTCCCGCATCGCCTGGCTCGTCACCGTAGCGGACAAGATCTGCTCCTCGCGCGAGACGCTGTTCGAGCGGTGAACACAATATCGTGCAGCCACCAACCCGCAGTCCAGCGACGGGTCCCGGCGGAGGTGTCCGGTTCGGCCCCGTATCGCTTGGTTGGCGTCTGCACAGAACTGGAGTAGAATGGGAACACAGATTTCAGGAGCAGTGGGATGTGCCCAATGTCATACGAGCAAGGAGTAAAACAATGAAAATTGTAGTATTATGCGGCGGACTTTCTACGGAACGTAAAATTTCAATTTTATCGGGAACCAAGATATGCAAGGCTCTTCGCAGAAAGGGACAGCAGGCTGTCCTTGTTGATCTGTTTCTGGGACTGGAGGATATGGGAGAAGAGCTGCTGCAGAGTCCGGAGCGCCTCTTTGATGAACTGCCGGAGATTCAGCCGGCAGAGTTTGACGGCATTGCGCCGGATCTGGACGCCGTGCGGGAATCCAGAAAATGGAAGGATCCCTCTATTTTTGGACGAGGAGTCCTTGAGATTTGCAAAAAGGCGGACATCGTCTTCCTGGCACTTCACGGACTCAACGGCGAGGACGGCCGGGTGCAGGCTGCCTTTGACCTGATGGGAATACGGTATACCGGTTCCGGATACCTGGGCGCAGCCGTGGCGATGGATAAGATTATTACCAAAAAGCTGGTTCGGCCCCTCGGTATCCGGACACCGGACTGGAAGGAATATGCAAATGTAACCAAGGAGATGATTCCGCAGATCGCTGCGGAGAATGAGGTGCCCTGCGTGGTAAAGACACCGACCGGCGGCTCTTCGGTGGGTGTATATATCGTAAAGGAGCAAAAGGACCTTGAACCGGCCTTGCAGGAGACGCTGCGCTACAGCAAGAGCATCCTGGTGGAGCAGTTCATAGAAGGAAAGGAATTCACCAATGCCGTGCTGAAGGACCGGGCGCTTCCCTGCGTGGAGATCAATCCAAAGGACGGCGGATACGACTACTCCAACAAATATAAGGCCGGTGCGACGGAGGAAATCTGTCCCGGTCGTCTGGCACCGGAGCAGGCAGAGGAAATGGGCAATATGGCCAGAGATGTGCACCGTATCCTGGGGCTTCGCACCTATTCGCGCAGTGACTTTATGGTCTCGGCGGACGGAACCATCTATTTCCTGGAGGTGAACACGCTTCCCGGGATGACGCCGACCAGCCTGGTGCCGCAGGAGGCCGCGGCTGTCGGTATTTCCTATGAGGATCTGTGTGATCAGATTGTGGGGGATGCCGTGTCGTATTACGAGCATCGAGGTGAAGCTGCTCGCTAATCTCAATCGTGAAGCTGCCTGCAGGCAGAAGATTCACGTTGAAATGTGACGTGTACCGAAACCACCGTGCCTGCTCGCGCAGCCACTGTCCGGGATTTTTACAGTAACAGATACACAGGAAGGAAAATGTATGCAGACAATAACGCTGGCGCAGCTGGTGCAGGCAACAAAAGGAACACTTCTGGGTGAAGGCAATGATCCGGAGACGGCAATCACCGGTGTGGAATCGGACAACCGCGTGGTAAAGGAGGGAGATGTTTTCCTGGCCTTTGTGGGAGAGAATACCGACGGGCACCGCTTTGTGAAGGCTGCGTTGGAGGCCGGCGCCGCAGGAGCGGTGGTTTCCAGGAAGCCGGAGGAGGTGGTTCCCGGTAAATTCTATGTGCTGGTTGAGGATACAATTCTGGCCCTTGGTGAATTGGCGCATTGGTACCGGCAGCAGTTTGCAATCCCGGTTGTGGGGATTACAGGCTCAGTGGGGAAGACGACCACCAAGGACATGATCGCTGCGGTCCTTTCGGAAAAATACGAAACGCTCAAGACACAGGGGAACTTCAACAATAACATCGGACTTCCAAAGACTCTGCTGAATCTCTCGGATGCGACGCAGATCGCGGTTATCGAGATGGGCATGAACCATTTGAAGGAGATTGAGTATCTGACGAAGATTGCCGCTCCCGCGGCAGCAGCGATCACCAATGTAGGAGATGCGCACATCGGCAATCTTGGCAGTAAGGAGAATATTTTTAAGGCTAAGAGTGAAATCTTTGAGGGACTGCAGGAGGACGGACTGGCGGTTCTGAACGGAGATGATCCGTATCTTCTGCGTCTGCAGGAGGATCCGGACAAAAAGGAAAGATTTCGTTTGGTTTATGTGGGCGAATCCGAAGGCTGTGAGTGGAGAGCCATCGATATCCAGGAGGACAAGGAGGAGTCGATGAGCTTTACTGCAGTAACGCCCATCGGAACGTTCCCGGTGGTTGTGCCGGCCCTTGGACATCATATGATTTATCCGGCATTGACGGCAGCGGCCATCGGTGCGGAATATGGCCTTACCATCGCGGAAATCCAAAACGGTATTGCGCATTACGTGCCGACGAAGATGCGCATGGAAACACTCCGTCTGGCAAACGGAATCGTTATTTTCAATGACACCTACAATGCCAATCCGCAGTCCATGAAGGCGGGATTATCTTCCCTGATGCATATGAAGACTGCAAGACATATCGCGGTCCTGGGCGATATGAAGGAGCTGGGAGCTGCACAGGAGGCGCTTCACCGGGAGGTGGGAGCGTATGCAGCCGGCCTTGCCGTGGACACATTGATTACGGTGGGAGATGCGGCGGCATTTCTGGCGGAAGAGGCAAGAGTCAAGGGGCTTGCCGATGTGCGCTGCTGCAGTACGAAGGAAGAGGCAAGGGCACAGATCGAGGCGCTTGCCGGACCGGATACGGCCTGGCTGTTCAAGGCAAGCCGGGCGATGGCCTTTGAGGAGCTGGCACGCTTTGCAGCGGAGCTTGCAGAGTAGCGGCCGTTCATCGATCTTTATTTGTGATGATGCCTGCGCGGGCAGCCAGGGTGCTGGGGGACATCCGTGCAGCAAAGATACCCCGTGTATGATAAGAAAAGGGCAGCAGACAATATATGAGTATTATCAATCTGGAACATATCAGTAAGAACCTTGGAGGCCGCGTCATACTCGACGGGGCCTCTGCCAGTATTGAAGCGGGGGAAAAGGTAGGAATCATCGGCATCAACGGCACGGGGAAATCGACGCTTCTGTCGTTGATTGCAGGCAGCATGGAGCCGGATGAGGGTGAGATTATCTGTCAGAGAGGCCTGCGGATTGCTGCCCTTGTGCAGAACCCTACCTTCGATATGAATAAGACGCTGCTGGAAAATGTGACAGAGATGGTTAATGG
>CAVBQH010000052.1:0-15511 GCA_963597485.1 Acutalibacteraceae bacterium | reverse complement strand
GGCTCGGGAGGATGGATTGGAAGAAGGTCGCGCAGAGGGCCGCGCGGAAGGCTTGGCAGAAGGTCGAACGGAAGGCCGCGCAGAAGGCCTGGCAGAAGGTCGAACAGAGGGCCGCGCGGAAGGCCTGGCGGAAGGGCGAACAGAGGGTCGTGCAGAGGGCCGTGCAGAGGGCCGTGCAGAGGGCCGTGCAGAGGGCCGTGCAGAGGGCCGTGCGGAAGGCTTGATGAATGCGGCACGCTGCATGTTTGCAGAAGGAATTTCGTTCGAACTGGTTCGGACCGTTATAGATAGCCAGGTGTCAGATGCAGATCTTCATGCGCTTGAAAGCGAAGTCCGCGCAATTTAAGACCGCCTAATTGAGACAGCCTGAGAGTCTATCACGAACTCCCAGGCTGTTTTCTTTGGTTATTCGTACATCTCGGCGGGGCGTCCGTCGACATGCACTACCCTTTATTTCGTTTACAATACCAATCAGATGCTGTCAGCGATATCGATGTTGACGCCTTCCAGGCCGACCCATGCGCCGTCCTTCGCCTCTGCGGATTCCGGATGCGCGATCAGCCACTTGTTGGTCATGCGCAGGAGCTTGTCCTCGCTGCTCTCGCCCGCTGTCTCGCAGGTTCCTACATTCGTGCCCTGCGGCAGTGCGACCAGAACCTTAAATCCTTTGGCTGCATCGGTATGACAGGGAGCATAGTGAAGAGATGTTGCGTATACCTCTACCATAACGCCGGCCGGCACCTTGAATGCCTTGATGGTAGCTGTATCCAGCTTGCCGTCTGCGGTGATATCACTCTCCAGACCCAGAAGCAGAACGAAATCCTCTGTGCCGAGGTTAAACTCGCTGCTGCGGTGATACTCCACGCAGTTAAGCTTGGTATTGTGACCGTTGCACCAGCCGAACTGTGTCGGGATCCCGCCGAACAGCGTCGGTGCCAGTGCCTTTGCTGCCTCCAGATTCTGGAGTGCGGGCTCCTCTGCCACATAATCCGTTCCCTCCGGAAGCGGTGTATGCTCCTTCAGTGCCTCCACGATCGGCTCCGCGTTGACGCCCGTCACCACGCGGCCGTAGGGCGCAAATTCCGGATCCGTAACCTGATAAATCTTCATATTAAAATCCTCCTAAGCAACTGATTATGATTGGCGCCTCACACTTTTATTAGCGACGCCTTCCTATCCGTATATTCTACCACGTACCAATGCTCCTCCGCACTGTCCAAAAGCGTTTTGACGAAGAGTTGTCGCAATCACTTGTTTTTGACCTGCATTCTCCGCAGCTCCGGCAGGATTGTCACCAGCATCGTGATAAAGCACGCCAGTCCGCCCACCACATTCGACACCGGCTCTGCCAGAAATACACCGTCCGTCCCCAGGTTCCACAGCCTCGGCAGCAGACACGTCAGCGGAACAACCAGTATCACCTTCCGGAACAGCGAGAAGAAAATAGCGCGCTTTTTCTTATTTAAAGCCTTAAATACCGTCTGCCCGCTGAACTGCAGCGACTGAAAGACAAATGCATAAAAATACAGCTGCAGTGCCCGGGATGCCTCCGCAAGGAGCGTGTCGTCCTCACTGAAAATTCGGACAAAAAAGCCCGGCACCTTTGTTACAAAAAGCCACATCGCGATTGTATAAGGCATTGCCGTCACCAGCATTACCAGCATCGCCCGCTTCACACGCCTCGGCCTGCCGGCGCCGTAGTTGTAGCTGATCACCGGTGACGCACCCTCGCCGATGGACATGACCGGAACCTCCAGAATGGACCGCACAGAGGAAATAATGGTCATAATGGAGACATATACCGTTCCCCCGTACTGCATCAGCATGCTGTTGCACACGATCTGCACCAAAGAGTTCGTGAACTGCATCACAAACGGCGCAAGGCCCAGACTGATGATGTCCCCCGCATGCGGAAAGCTCCAGCCAAAGTTCACGCGGATCTCATTGCGCTTTCCGAACAGGAACCGCAGCACGAGCAGAAAGGATAACAGTTGCGACAGCACCGTCGCAATGGCGGCCCCTTCCACGCAAAATCCAAGAGCGAAAATAAACAACGGATCCAGCACCAGATTCGCCACGGCGCCGATGGTTACCGATACCATGCCGATCACCGGAAAGCCCTGTGCATTGATGTAGGAATTCATTCCGGTCGCCAGCATGATGAACACCGTTCCGACCATGTAAACGCGAAGATAGGAAAGCGATACCGGAAGCTCGGCTTCCGTCGCACCGAACAGGAGCAGAAGCGGACCGCCCAGAAGTTCCCCGATCAAAGTCAGAACGATCGCCGTCAGAATCAGCAGACGGAATGCCGTATTCTGAACCTCCGCCGCCTCCTTTCGATCACCCTTTCCCAAGGCCATGGAGAACAGCGGGGCACCTCCTGTTCCGAACATATTGGTGAAGGCGGTCACCAGAATGATAATGGGAAAACAAAGTCCAACCGCTCCCAGTGCCTGTGTCCCGGTTTCCGGAATCCTGCCAATGTACATGCGATCCACAATGTTGTACAGAAGGTTTAGAACCTGTGCCACCAACATCGGGAATGCTGTCTGCAGAATATTTTTCGTAATTGAGCCCTGTGCAAAATCCACTTTTTTCACATCAATCGTCCGCCTTCCATCTCTTGGACACTTTTCCGAATCTGTATAAAACTCTCATAAATGATAGCATGTTTTCCCTTTTGCTATGGTATCATGTCTCTTATGAAAACAAAAAATGACCAACAGCCATATAATCAAACCAAAGCAACATCTGCAGCAGGCTCCAGAAATACCGGCAAATGGTTCAAGCTGGACAATGCTGCCATCATCGTCCCTTGCTCAGCCCACGGCTTCGACACCCGTGTGTTCCGCATTGTCTGCGAGTTGAAGGAGGATGTCGATCCGGTTCTTCTCCAGCAGGCATTGGAGGAAACGGTGGTCGAGTTCCCGCATTTCAACAGTGCGCTCCGGAAGGGTCTGTTCTGGTACTATCTGGACGGTCTGGATGAGACCGCCGTTGTCACTGAGGATAATGAGCCGCCGCTCGCACCGCTGTATTTTCCCGGACTTCGGAACCTCCTGTACCGGATTACCTACCATGGAACCCGGATTAACCTGGAGATGTTCCATGTGCTGGCCGATGGCACAGGTGCCTTTGTCTTCTTCCGCAAGATGATCACGCGCTACCTGTCTCTGGTGCACCACGTAGACGTCACTGACGCGGCTTCGGACAGTTCCTCTTCCTCTGAGAAGACGACGGATGCCTTTGCACACTATTATCAGAAGATGAAGAGCTCCCAGCTCAAGCAGATGACCAGTGTGAAGGCCTATCAGCTTCGCGGTGAAATGGATGACAACCAGCGCAATCATCTGGTCGAGGGCATTATTTCCGCGAAGGAATTTGTGGATATGGCGCACCAGTACAAAACGACGGTGGGCATTCTTCTGACGTCCATTTATATCGCTGCCGTCATTGACGGCATGACCGTACGGGACCGCAAGCGCCCCGTTGTCATCAGCGTGCCTGTGAACCTGCGCCAGTTTTTCCCTTCGGATACAGCCCGCAATTTCTTCGGCGTCATCAACATTACGTACGATGCCAGGGATTTCGACGGCTCATTGGAGAGCATCATTGAAAAGGTCAAACAGTCCTTCGGCGATCAGCTGACACCGGACAAGGTTGCCGCCACAATGAACTCCTACACGAAAATCGTCGGCAACTACATCGTCAAGGTGCTGCCCTTGTTCATCAAGGAGCCGGGTCTTACCTATTTTCTTTCCCGGGCACACAGCGGTGTAACAGCGACGCTTTCCAATCTGGAGCGAATCCGTATGGCACCGGAAATCGAGGACTACATCGATCACTTTGCTGCCTTCATGACGGCTCCGGCCACCCAGGTGACCATTGCCACCTACAAGGATAAGCTCTGCATCGGTTCTGCCGGGGGATATGTCAATCATGACGTCATGCTCCGCTTTTATCGTCGTCTGACTGCCATGGGGCTGTCCGTGGAGCTGTCCACCAATGACTACGACGCTATGCCGGTGAATTAACGAAATACTGATCAAGCCTGCATTTCCTCAGCAGCCTCCGGTGGGTTTATTATAGAAAGGCTGATACATCATGCAATATTGTCCGAAATGTAAAATATCCATCCGCGGCCATAAGGCCTGCTGCCCCCTTTGCCAGGGCAAGCTTCAGGGTGAACCAGAGGGCGAGCCCTTCCCGGTTCTGGCTAAGCCGAAGGTCAGCAATTTTACCTTTTTCCGCATTTGTACCTTTGTGCTGGTCATCCTGGTGCTGTCCATGGGACTCATTAAATATCTGATCGGCCCTCAGCCCTGGATTACCATTCTGAATCTCTCGGCGTTCCTGGCCTGGGCGGACCTTCTGGTCATCTCCTGGTTCCGGAATAATTTCATGAAGACGATTGTCGTGCAGATTTATCTCGTGATGCTGGTGACCGTCATCCTGGATGCCAAAACCGGTATGCACGGCTGGTCTGTTTCCTGGGTTCTTCCCATCGCCTTTCTGGCGATTGCGGCAGCCGCTACCTTTATCGGGCACTCGTCCCGTCTCCCCCTGGAGAGCTACGTCATGTACCTGTTCTGGAATGTGGTTCTGTCCTTTTTGCAGATGATTGCCATCGGCATCGGCAAGAATCCCTTCCCCATCCCGGCTGTCGTCAGCATGTTCCTGCTCTTGATTCTGGGAGCCGGAGTTGTTATTTTCCGCTTTAAGGATCTAAAGAGTGCCGCCGGAAAGTGGTTCAGCCTTTCCTGAGCTGTGGCGGCTTTGCACGACACCCCCATCCCCGGACTTCGGTGTGATGGGCCAAAATTCAAAAACAACAGTCGCATCCGCGGATAATTCAATATTCAACACACCCGGCGCAGCGGTCTCTGCCATTCATCAGAGTCCGCTGCGCTATTGTCAATAAAGACAACTGCCTGGGGAAACGCTGATTTCATCAGCCTTTTCTTAGATGCCACGAAAAGGAGGCTGCTATGGATACTTCAACTCAACATGATCTGGTTGAGAGACTGCAGGAAAGACGACAGATTCGACACCAGGAGGTACTCCAGCGTGCCGAAAAGCTTGCCGCCAACGTGGGAAGTCTGGCCGAGAATTCCATTGGCACGGTTATCGAGCATCGCCAGGAAGCCCCCGTTCTAAGCGGCGAACCATCCTCGCATGTCTGGTACCAGATCCCGCTCCCAGATGCTATCTCCGGCGACGGCTCCGAATTCCACTGCTATCTCAAAAAAGGAACCAACAACCATCTTGTCATTTTCCTTTCAGGCGGCGGCGTCGCCTGGAATGACTTTACCGCCGCAAGGCCTGTGACCGGCGCCCGGGTTGCCGCCGGCGAGCCGAACTATTACTGGAACAATCTGCGTCCCTTTACGCAGATCATGAACATCAACATCGGCATCACAGAGGCGGATTCTGCACACAACCCCTTCCGCGATTGGAATTTTCTGGTTATTCCCTATACCACCGGAGACTTCCATGTCGGAAACCGTGAGGTTCCCTACGCCGACGAAGAAGGTCAGGCGCAGATTCTCCACTGCCACGGCGAGGCAAATGTCACGGCTGCGCTGACAGTCTGCAAGTCCTTTTTCCCCGATCCGGATCAGCTGCTGATCGCCGGTGACTCCGCCGGAGCCTTTGCCGTTCCGGCCGTCTCCGGTCGAATTGCCGACGAGTGGTATCCGAATGTGCAGGACATCACGCTTTTCTCGGACAGCGCGCTCCTTTTAAACCGCGACTGGCGCAGCATCGCAAGGGACTTCTGGGGAGCTGCACCGTCCGTGTGGCAGGCCCTGGAAACGCCGAATATCTGCTATGACTGGTATCAGGTGCTCCTCACCTCGCACCCGGGGCGATTTCACGTTCTGTACGCAACCTCTACGCATGATTACCTGCTCTCTGCGTTTTACAACGACATGACCAATAAGGTTTACAAAACCAATGCCGGTGTCCGCAGCGCCTATTACCGGCAGACGAGGAATATGGCACGGTGGCTGCGGGATCTGGCGCCGGATACCGTATTTTTCATCAACAACTGGGTAAATCCCCTGTTCACGAAGGCGCAGATGGGAACCATTCATACTGCTGTCCGTCAACCGTATTTCTACGTTCCGAACCACGGCGGCGTCAGCATGGCCACCTGGCTCAGCGATGCTGTAAGCGGCAATCGGTACGATGTCGGCACGGAGCTGCTGCATATATAGCCGTTCGGCTTTCTGTACAGACGCGAGTCGGCATCCCTGCAGCAACAAACGTGCTCGCACCTCTTGCAATATAATTGCGGGAGTGGTAAAAAAGGTAGCGACATTGTATACAATTATTCTATGATACGTGTTCCGGTGTCGTCCGGCACACCGAACGTCAGAAAGGGAGGAATCGATGAAAACATACGCGGAAATGTCGAAAGAAGAGCTCCTGAAGGAAAAGGAAGCACTGGAACAGCAGTTTAAGGATGTAGAAGCGAAGGGCCTCAACCTGAACATGGCCAGAGGAAAGCCGTCCAAGGCTCAGCTTGAGCTCTCGAACGGACTGATGGATGTGCTCAATTCCGACAGCTACTTCAACGACGAAACCGGCACAGACTGCCGCAACTACGGCGTCAGCGATGGCATTCCCGAGGCAAAGCGCCTGATGGGTGATATGTCTGAGGTAGATCCGGATGACATGATCATCTTCGGCAACTCCTCTCTGAATATTATGTTCGACACAGTCGCACGTTCGTATTCCCACGGCGTTTGCGGCAATACACCCTGGTGCAAGCTGGACAACTGGAAGTTCCTCTGCCCGGTTCCGGGATACGATCGTCATTTCAAGATCACGGAGTTCTTCGGCGCAGAGATGATCAACATCCCCATGACGCCGGAAGGCCCGGATATGGATCTGGTGGAGGAGTATGTCAACAACGATCCGTCGGTAAAGGGTATCTGGTGCGTTCCCAAGTACTCCAATCCACAGGGCTACAGCTACTCCGATGAGACCGTGCGCCGCTTTGCAGCGCTGACGCCGGCAGCTCCGGATTTCCGTATTTACTGGGACAATGCCTATTCCATCCATCACCTGTACGACGATCCTGCGCATCAGGACGTCATCCTGGAGCTTCTGGATGAGTGCCGCGCCGCCGGACATCCTGACATCGTTTATAAGTTTATCTCCACATCGAAGGTAACCTTCCCCGGCTCCGGCTTGGCGGCACTGGCAGCCTCCAAGACGAACCTCGATGATGTTCGTAAATATATGTCAGCCCAGACCATCGGCCACGATAAGCTGAATCAGCTTCGCCACGTGCGTTTCTTCGGCAACATGGCGAACATGCATGCACACATGTCCCGACACGCCGACATTCTTCGCCCGAAGTTTGAAGCGGTAGAGAGCACCTTTGAAAAGGAGCTGGGCGGCCTTGGCATCGGCGAGTGGACCAAGCCCAACGGCGGCTATTTCATTGCCTTTGATTCCATGGACGGCTGTGCAAAGGCCATTGTTGCCAAATGCGCTGAGGCCGGAGTAAAGCTTACCCCTGCAGGAGCCACCTTCCCTTACGGCAAGGATCCGCGCGACCGCAACATCCGTATTGCGCCCTCCTTCCCGCCGCTGGATGAGCTGAAGCAGGCAACCAAGGTGTTCACACTGGCTGTAAAGCTGGTCAGCATCGATAAGCTGCTGGAGGAGAAGTAAGAGCAGCCGCGTTCGCAAAGGATCTTATTCTATATGAAAATTGTTGTTCTGGATGGCTATGTAGAAAACCCCGGCGATCTCTCCTGGGAGCCCTTAGAGGCTCTGGGAGAGACCACCATTTATGACCGCACCTCTACGACAGAATCTCCTCTGATTGCAGAGCGCATCGGAGATGCGGAGATTGCCGTCATCAATAAGACGCCCATTTCAAGGGATACCATCGCAGCCTGCCCGAATCTCCGATTCATCGCGGTTCTGGCAACCGGCTTTAACGTGGTAGACTGCGCCGCCGCCAGTGAGCGCGGCATTCTTGTTGCCAACGTTCCTGCCTACGGCACGCAGATTGTGGCGCAGTATGCTGTCGGCATGCTGCTGGAGCTGTGCTCGCATTACGCTGCGCACGACCGGGCGGTAAAGGAAGGCCGCTGGGAACACAACATTGACTGGTGCTTCTGGGACTATCCGATGATTGAGTTATGCGGCAAGACGGCCGGCATCATTGGCCTTGGCAAAATAGGACAGACTACCGCCAGAATTCTCGGTGCGATGGATATGCGTGTTCTGGCCTTCAGCCGGACCGAGACCGAAGCCGGAAAAAAGGTTGCTGACTATGTCGATCTGGAAACACTCCTTCAGGAATCGGATGTGATCTTCCTGCATTGTCCTCTTTTTCCGGAGACGGAAGGAATCATCAATAAGGACACCATCGCGAAAATGAAGGACGGTGTTACCCTCATCAATAACGGACGCGGCCCCCTGATCGTCGAGCAGGATCTTGCGGATGCCCTGAACAGCGGCAAGGTATACGCGGCCGGGCTGGACGTTGTTTCAACAGAGCCGATCCGAGGCGACAATCCACTCCTGACGGCGAAGAACTGCCTGATTACGCCGCATATCTCCTGGGCCGCCAAAGCCGCAAGGCAGCGGATTCTTGATATTACAGTTGATAACATCAAGGCATTTTTGAGCGGTTCACCTGTTCACGTAGTAAACATCTAAAGAAAGAGCCACCTTCGCTTATCCGTGAAGGTGGCTCTTTCTATTCCCGAACTATTTTTTCCTGCACATACTGCTTCATGGACGCATCCACCAGAAGCTCGCCGTCGATCACGACATTCTCCCCGTTCCGGATGTAAACACACGGCACCTCATGCAGGTAGCACCCGCGCTCGGAGGGTCGCTCGTCCAGACAATCCGGCTTGTGGCCACTCTGCAGCTTCCACTTCAAATGCACCTCCTTCAGGGAGATATTCTCCACCGGTGAGTACTCCTCTCCGGCAATGACAATGGCTCCCTCGCATTCCATGCGGACGTTGTCCACATAGATGTCGGTAATCTTCCCCGGCAGGCGTTCAACGCCCTCCCGCTTCGTTGCCGAAATAAAAATCGCATCCCCTTTTCCCCACCAGTAGTGAACACCGGTATGGCGTGTGGTGCAGTCGGCATAGCGCCTCGTGTTGCCCATTACATGATGAAAGCTGATGTCGTGAATCTGTCCGCCGTCCCTAGACCAGATTCCGATCCCCCTCGTGCAGTCCTCCAGGACACAGTCCGAAAGAATAACATGGTGAATATCTCCCCAGGTTTCCGTTCCGATCTTCAGTGCACAGGATCTGGATTTCATCACACAGTTGGAGATCAGAATGTTCTGCGAGGCGCCGTACTTTCTGGTCATCGGCGCGGTTGTCTTGATCACCACTGAATCATCTCCGCCGCGTATAATACAGCCGCGAATGATGACGTTCTTGCAGCAGTCCGGATCAATACCGTCGTTGTTGGGTCCCCGTTCTTCGTTTAAGATCCGGATGTTCTCGATCAGCACGTCCTGACAGCCGGCCATGTGCAACGTCCAATAGGCTGCATCATAGAAGGTCACATCCCGCACGGTCAGATTCCGGATGTCCTCCAGAAAACTCATCCGCGGCCGGAACCCCCGCACATTCAGCGGGCATTCATGATACCCATCATCCGAATCATCATCGTAGAAGCTAAGGCGTCCCTTCCCGTCGATCACGCCGGTTCCGGATATGGTAATATTCTCCTCATGCCGCGCCAGGAGAAAACAGCCTCCCTCCCAGCCGGTATCCTCGTTATCATCCTCGAAGCCATTGGAGAAATCCGTCATATCCTCCGGCTCCATGCTGGAAATCAGCCGTGCCCCCTGCTCCAGATGCAGGTCCACGTTGGAGCGCAAAATTAACGTACCGGCCAAAAACTCCCCGGACGGGATCACAACTCTGCCGCCGGTTTTGGTGCAGTCATCGATCGCCGCCTGAATAGCCTCCGTACATTTGGTTGTTCCGTCTGATACTGCGCCATACCGCAAAATGTTGTATTCCATGGTGCTCCCCTCATTTCGTAGCTATTCAAAGCCCATTCGCAAATCCGCTGCTGCGCAGCAGGCGATGACTCCGAATGAAGAGTTCCGCCAGGAGGCGTCGCTCATCGCCCTGCATTCATTCATATGCCGCCTCGGCAAGGATCTTTCCGTTCAGGTCTGTTCGGATGCGAAGTCCTCGTTCCTCGCAGAAGATCTCTCTGCCGTCAATGAATGCCGCCGCCCGCTCTCCGTCATTTTCCATCCGGTAGGAGTGACCGTTCCAGCGCTGCTCATAGCTTCCGTTTACGCCACTGCCGGATCCCCACAGAATCTGATCCCGATGGATGTGTACGCCGTACAGGCGGCTGCAATATTCCATCACCGACAACATTGCCGGTCCATACGCATCCTGTCCGCTGTTCCCGTCCGGGTCTACCCCCGATGGCTTCATTGTAAACGGATCGTATTGCTGCACAAAGTGGCACGCCTCTCCGATCGCTTCGAACAGCTTCCAGCCCAGCACCGGCAGCAGCTTATAGTATCCATAATGCTCCAGTGCATGGATAGCCCGCTGGTAGGTCAGTGCTTCACATTGCCCGCTCCAGTCATTGGATGGCTCATTGACGAACGTCGGATCATTGACCGCCACCGACGGCAGCGGCATTTTCGTCCAGAACTCCTCCGGATTGAGCAGGTGCCTCTGCACGAACTGCTCTGCCTGGTCCGGATCACAGCTGTGCCAGTACATGCAGCGAAGCGTATTATGAATCAGCACCGGCATCTGCCGGTGATTTTTATCCCGGTCGAAGAAGGCTCCCTTCGCAGGATCCCATAGATACCTCCGCATGATCTCCTTCACGCTGCGCGCCTGTTCCATATGGCTGGCCGCCCGTTCTGTTTGGCCCTGAATCCGCGCAATCTCCGCCATGGTTTCCCGTGCGGAATAGGAGTAGCTCATGACGTCCATCGAGGCTATCGGCACCACGCTGCATCCCTGCGGCGGCGTTTCCTTCTCCCAGGGATCCGGTGCATCCTCATAGCGCCGCGCCTTGTCCTCCCCGGTGTCGTATTTGCACCAGGATTCAAGGCACCCATCGCCGTCCGAATCCCGGACGGACCACAGATACTCGTCAAACCCACGCAGCGTCTCATACAGCTGCTGCAGATAATGCGGGTCCTTGCCGGTCAGATAGTACATATCCAGTGCCGGTCCCGGAAAACAAAACCCCTGAAACTTATTGAACTGGGGAACCACCTTCCCCTCGATCACGGCTATGCTGCCGGGAATTCTCCCGTCGGCGCGCTGATAATCCATGAACATGGTCTGGTTGTGAAGTCCTGCCGCCAGATTTCGTTTGGCATACATCTCGCCGCCCATGGGCTGGGTTTCCAGCCAGATTTTCTCGTAGCCTCCGCCCTCTACCAGGACCGTTTTGTCCCCGAAAAGCCGCACATTCCCCTTACATTTCTCCTCTGCTTCATCCATCAGCTTCTGCAGAAGCGCATTGTCGGTCTGAAATGTAACGCCTGTCTCCATGTCCGTTCCCATCGTCGAATCCCTCTTCGCGGTTCAGTGTCTGCCATATTTCAGTGTGCTCCTCTGCCTGCAGGCAGAGGAGCGATTGAATCGGCAGGCAGCATTTCATCAGCCCTTCAGTCCGCTTCCGCTGATGCCCTGCACCAGATACCGGTTGAAAATAAGGAAGATCAAAAATACCGGGATCAGTGACAGCGTAGACATTGCGAACATCGCACCGTAGTCCGTGACGGAAGCTGAATCCGCGAACAGCTTGATGGCAATGGATACCGGATAGGACGCCGGGCGGGACAGATACAGAAGCGGTCCCATATAGTCATCCCACTTCCAGTAGAACTGGATGATGACGGTCGTGATGATGGACGGCTTCAAAAGGGGCAGAATGATCTGCGAGTAAATGCGGTACTTGGAGCAGCCGTCAATTTTGGCCGCCTCATCCAGGTCTCTGGGAATTCCCTGCATGAACTGCATCATCTGATAAATGAAGAATGCCTGTCCGCAGAAGTATGGAAGAATCAGAGGAACATAACCGGGCACCAGGCCGAGCCGGTAATAAATCAGATACTGCGGAATCATGATGACCTGTCCCGGCAGCATCATCGTCGCCAGCATCGCGGTGAACCACAGTTTTCTTCCCTTCCACTTGATGCGTGTAAAGGAATACGCAATGAGCGAGGAGGAAATCACGCAGCCAAGGGTTGCTGTTACCGTAATTAAGAAGGAATTCTTAAAGAACGTAGCAAAGGTTGTGCCGCCGAAGCCGGCCCAGCCTCTGGTGTAGTTGTCCAGATGCCACTCGGTCGGAATCAGGCTCAATGTTCCGCGCAGAATCTGTGCATTGTCCTTGAAGGATCCACTGATCATCCAGAGCACCGGATAGATCATAATGAAGCCGAACAATATTACCAGCACGTGGTAGACGGTTTTTATAATGGCTCGTTTTGCTTTCATTGTTATTCTCCTGCCGCACCCTTTCTTAGTTGTCTGCCTCGTTAAACACCCAGTGCTTCGAGGTCTTGAAGATGATCAGTGTGATCACCGACATTACCACCAGCATGATCCAGCTCATGGCGCATGCATAGCCCATCTTGTTGTACTTGAAGGCCTGATTGTAAACATTCAGTGCGTACAGCATCGTGGAGTTGTTGGGTCCGCCTGCCGTAATGACAAAAGCCTGTGTAAAGGACATAAAGGAGGAAATCGTCTGCATTACCAGGTTGTAGAGGATAATGGGCGAGAGCATCGGCAGCGTGATGTTGAAGAATTTCTGTCTTCCGTTGGCACCGTCAATTTCCGCCGCTTCGTACAGGGATACATTGATTTCCTTCAGTCCCGCCGCAAAAATAATCATGGATGATCCGAACTGCCATACCGCCATGAGAATCAGCGGATAAATGGCCAGCTTCTCACTGCCGAACCAGTTAATCTTCGCCAGCCCCATATTGTCCAGAATGGAGTTGAAGAGTCCCTTTCTGGCAAACAGCTGCTTCCAGACCAGTGCAACGGCCACCGAGCCGCCCACCAGGGAAGGCAGATAGTACAGGGAACGATATACCGTAACCATCTTGCTCGGCCTTGTCAGCACAAACGCCACCAGCAGTGCGAAGGCCAGCTTCAGCGGAACTGAAATGACAACATACTGCAGCGTCTTGATGATGGATTTTCCGAATACCTCATCCTGAAACAGGTTGATGAAATTCTCAAAACCGATATATTCTGCCGTCTTTGAGCCCAGGGAGAAATCCGTGAAGGCATAATTCAAAGACATGACAATCGGAATCAGCGAAAACATGACAAAGCCAAAGATAAAAGGCAATGCAAAAACATGTCCCACCGTATTCTCATTGTTGACGAACCTGTAAAACCCGCCCTTTTTGGCTGTCACAGTGTTTCCGTTCATCCCATTCTCCATTCCGCACGTCTCTTCCATGATGTGCACCTGTCATCACTTGCTTTATCCGTGCTGTTATTGTGCAAAAATCCCGCCCTGCGCAATTGTTCAGGGCGGGACTGTTCATTTCCGGCATGGCCGGCCATATCACTTGCTGTCTTGGGAAGGTCTTGGTTCCTTGCGTCTATCCTTCCGCTCGCCATTGATGTCAGAGGCCGCTTTCTCGTTCAAACGGCGGCCTGGATTTTACTTGAAGATAGCAGCTGCATCGTCGTAGGTCTTCTGAGCAGCCTCTGCTGCAGTAAGCTCTCCGCTGGCCACCTGCTGGATGTAGTTCAGGTAATTGTCCTGAACCTCATTCTGTCCGTCAGGAGAAAGTACGTTGTACTCTTCCGGCATCGGCTCCTGGGAGATCTTGTCCACATATTCATACATGATCTGCTGACCCTCGGTAGCATTCGCGGAAAGGGCGGCACGAACATCCTCGTTGGCAGGAATTCCTCTCTCAGCCTGCAGAATGTTGTTGCAGTCAACATCATTCTCAAACCAGCTGATGAATGCTGCAGCAGCTTCCTTCTGCTCGGAATCCTGTGATACGCAGAGCATCTGAGAGGACTGAATGGTTGCACCCGGGTTTCCGTCGGAGGTTACTCTCGGAAGGTGAACCAGTGCCAGCGTTCTGCCCTGCTCCTGGCATGCGTTGTAGATGGTCGGGAACTGGTTAACAGCTACCCATGTCATCGCTGCCTCGCCGGTTACCAGGAAATCGTTCTCGATGTTGGTAACCTCTGCTGCTGCGCCGGCATCCGGATAGGAGCCCTTCTTGATCATGTCTGCGCGCATCTGAATGTACGGTGCCAGCATCTGCGGATCATCAAATCCCATCCCGTCCAGTGCAACATTGAAGAAGCTGTACTGGCCAAGCTCTCCGGACTGCGGAATGTAGGTAGAGCATCCTGCGATGAAGTCAGATGTCAGGAACGTAGAGGAACCGAAGATTCCAAGCTTCTCTGTGATCTGATCTGCTGCAGCCTGATAATCCTCCCATGTCCATGTGTCAGTCGGAAGTGCTACACCGGCCTCCTCGAACATTTCCGGATCGTATGCAATGCCGTAGGTGTTGATGCCATTCGTAAGGCCGAGCTGAACGCCGTCGGTGGTCTGTGTGGTCTTCAGGTTGGATTCGGAAATCTTGCTGACATCCACAACACCGGACTCAATGAACTCATCCAGCGGGTAAATCTTGTCCATGTACATCGGGAAGTTGCCGCCGAGCTGGAACACATCCCATACCTCATCCGAAGCCACCAGTGTGTTCAGCTTGGTGAAGTAGTCATCGAAGGAATAGAACTCATACTCAAATGTAATGTTGGGATGCAGCTGCTCATACAGCTCAATTGCAGCGATGGTCTTGTCATGACGATCCTGTGAGCCCCACCATGCCATACGAAGTGTGATGGCCTCGCCATCAGCTGCTGCCGTGTCGGTCGCAGCTGCTTCCTCCGTAGAAGCCTCTGTAGTTGCCTCTGCTGCATCAGCCGCCGTGGTGTCTGCCTCCACAGAGCTTGAGCTTCCGCATCCTGCCAGCATTCCTGCTGCCATAGCAGAAACAAGCAATAAACTGATCATTTTCTTTTTCATCATTTCCCTCCATAAATCATTTCTTCGGTTATATACATCGGCCACCCTCCCATTGCGTTTTCCTTTTCGGCGGCCATAGTTCTTTGTTAACCGTGAACAAAGTATATAAAAACAGCCATTGGAAAAATACTGTAAAAAATAGTAAAATGGTCGCATACCGCTTATTTCTCTAGATCTTTGGATAAATAAAAATTAAGCAGTTCATGTTTATTGTGCACTTTTCCTTAACCTCGTGAGGCTCATTTGTGAATAACCACTCTGATCCGCTGCAGCTGGCGTACCGCTCCTTTGACGAAAAGCGAATGGCGTCCGTGGACTTCTACATCGAAGCCCAGACTCGAACGCCATCCTTTTACATGCCCTATGAACACACGCACTCTGTGCTGGAATTCTATTACCTTCGAACCGGGCACTGCCTTTATATCATTAACGG
>CAVBQH010000051.1:0-15699 GCA_963597485.1 Acutalibacteraceae bacterium | reverse complement strand
GTTCCATACATAGCTCCTATCTGAGGACGAACGAATCCTCTTTTACTTCATCAGTTTCGGAAGAATCCGAACCAGTTCATCAACCTTGTCCTCTTTGCCGTTTTTGATATCCTCTGTCACGCATGTTTTGATGTGATTGGTCAGAAGCTCCTTTGTGAAGCTGTTGAGGGCACAGGACGCCGCAGAAACCTGCGTTAAGATATCAATGCAGTATGTCTCCTCTTCTACCATTCGGCGGATTCCGCGAATCTGACCCTCTATACGATTGAGTCTTCGAATCAGATCCTTTGTTTCAGAGTCAGAACGATCCTTTTTGCGGCAGCAGGGACAGACTGCTGCGAGGGTTTCCTGCTCGGCCTGCTCCATTTCGGCGATGCTCTGTGTATCAGATACGTAATCAGAATTGTGATTGGCTGGTGTCATGATTTTCTCCTATCAAAACATCGATGCGGCTGGCCAGAGGCGCTTCGCGCCTTGGCTGCCTGCCAATTTCAAGCGTGAATTTGCCTGCAAGCAGCGGATTCACGCTTGAAATATGGCAGGTGCTAACGGATACAATATATCCAAAGATACCCCTCTAGGGTATCTACAGTAGTTATATACCCTGGAGGGGTATCTTGTAAAGAAAAAGAAGCAGACGATTTATTATCAAAATCGTCTGCTCATAATCAAAGGGAAAAATCGGATGTAAACTCAACCATGCAGACCGTCGGTCTGCCGCTGCATATCTTCTACAACAATATCGTAGATTTCGCCAAGTGTACGGAAATAAGCAAGAACAAGCCAAGGCTCGTTGGTATGATAATGAAGCTTCAGCGTTGCCTTTTCTCCGCCAATTTCATCCTCGCCGGTATCTCCGGCAACGATCAGGCAGTCGCCTTCAAAATTGTCCAGGATGTAGTCTCTTGCTTCATCGACGAGGTCATCGCAGGCATCATCATCCAGTCCGTAAACGTCCAATAGAAGCTGCGTATCGTAGCGAAATTCAATAATTTCCTTATGATTTGCCATCTAATCGAATCCTTTCTAGCTTTCAATGATATGGGAAATATGTATAGTATCTTTAGGCATCATACTCTATTTGTAATTCTGCCTGCAAGCGATTGTAGTGGTTTATCACCTGCCCGATTTCAACGTGAATCTGCTACTCAGCCTTAGAAATGCACGCATTTCACGTCTGATTTATGAAATTTTGCTTGGCTCTGAACAGTTACAATTCACGATTGAAATTGGCAGGTGCTAAGCAGTTACAAACCGGTAAAAGCTATGTTACAATGCACTCGATTAAGCAGACACAGTGATTTTTGACAATAGAAGGCAGGAAAATAGTTTGAGACTTCGCAATATTCCAAGAGCGCGCGATACAATTCAGGACAGTCCCTTTGTGGTGCAGACTCCGGAGCAGAAAAAGGGCTGCTGGAAAGAAGTGTTCGGAAATGACCATCCGATCCATCTTGAAATCGGAACGGGAAAGGGGAGATTTATTCTCGAGCTTGCGCAGCAGAATCCGGAAATCAATTATATCGGCATAGAAAAGTATTCCAGCGTACTTCTTCGCGGTGTGGACCGTCAGAATGAACTGGAGCTTCCGAATCTGCGTTTTATTCGCGGAGAGGCTGAACTGATTACGGAATATTTTTCGGAAGGAGAAATTCAGAAGATCTATCTTAATTTTTCAGATCCATGGCCTAAAAAGCGAAATGCCAAGCGACGTCTTCCTTCAAAAGAGTTTCTTCGCCGGTATGATGTAATTCTCGCGCCGGAGGGAAGCATTGAATTCAAAACAGACAACCGGGAGCTGTTTGATTTTGCAGTAGAGGAGGTTCCGTTCAGTCCGTTTGTTATCGTGACTCTTACGTATGATCTTCATGCAGATCCGGTTTTGAATCAGGGAAATATCATGACGGAATATGAGGAGAAGTTTTCCGCCAAGGGCAATAAAATCAACAAGTACATTCTGCAACGCAAAGAAGCTGTGATATAATCTGCGGTAATCGGAAAGGAGAATAGTATGATTTTTACATCCGCCAATTTTGAAGAGGAAGTTTTAAAGAGCAATCTTCCCGTTGTTGTGGATTTCTATGCGGACTGGTGCGGTCCCTGCAAGATGCTGGCTCCCTTTGTGGCA
Source organism: Acutalibacteraceae bacterium (assembly GCA_963597485.1). Taxonomy (GTDB): domain Bacteria; phylum Bacillota; class Clostridia; order Lachnospirales; family Lachnospiraceae; genus CAG-791. The sequence continues at coordinate 13,571 of CAVBQH010000051.1, read as the reverse complement.
GCCCTCGAGCCGCTTTATCAGGGAAAGGTGAAGATCGGCAAGCTCAACGTGGATGATTCTACGGATATTGCTGAACAGTATAATGTAATGTCAATTCCTACTCTCCTGTTCTTCAAGGACGGCCAGCTGGTAGGAACCAGTGTGGGACTCATTACCAAGGATGCGCTTCAGGAAAAGATAGAAGCTCTTATTCGTAAATGATCAGAATCAGAATGCATCACAAGTTTATAACGCATATAAGAAAGGCGCAGATACGCCTTGGAGTTGCCATGAGCGCCGCTGTTTGCAGCGGCGTTCTTTGCGTTACGCAGAGCTTTGCGGTTTGCGCTGCATCGGTATCGGACAATGCGTACTCGGATACGGTTCTTGACAGCTCCGCCGGTGATGTGATGACATCCGATGGGCATGTCATCAATGAAGCACAGGCAGCGGAGCAAAAAGAAGAGGCCGTACAAACCAATGCAATCAGCGGATGGCCGCAGGGACCGGCCATTACGGCGAAGAGCGCAATGCTCATGGATGGCGAAACAGGAACTGTGCTTTATGCCAAAAACATTCATGATCGAATGTATCCGGCCAGTACAACGAAAATTCTGACCTGTCTTCTGGCAGCAGAAAATTTAGAGCTGAGTGATACCATCACGTTTTCAGAATCTGCAATTGCTGCCGTACCGGCGGACGGCTCGAACATCGGAATGAGCGTAGGAGAAACCATTACCGTAGAGGAAGCGCTGTACGGATTAATGGTTGGTTCCGCCAATGAATGCGCAAATGCGCTTGCAGAAAAGGTTTCCGGCTCCATCGATTCCTTTGTGCAGCTGATGAATACCCGTGCAGCCGAGCTTGGCTGCAGCGATTCGAATTTTGTAAATACGAACGGACTGTATGATGATAATCACTACACCAGTGCACATGACCTGTGTCTGATAGCAAAGGCCTTTTTTGATAATGATGTCTGCCGTCAGGTTGGAAACTGTGCATCCTACCATTTTCAGGCGACACAGACACAGCCGGATGATTTTACATTGACGAATAAGCATGAACTGATTACCGGACAAATCGCCTGCAGCGGTATTATCGGCGGCAAAACAGGTTATACCAGCCAGTCTCATGAAAATCTTGTGACAGGCTGCGAGCGAAACGGAATGGAGCTGATCTGCGTTGTTATGCGTGAGGATGATCCTGCGCAGTTTGAGGATACGGCCACGTTGTTTGATTATGGATATGAGCAGTTTTCACTTGCGTCCGTCTCCTCTTCTGCTCTTGCTGCCGCGGATGTCGCTTCATTTCTGACAGAGGGGATGGACCTTTTGGGAAGCAGTACACCGGCGCTTACCGTGGCATCGGGGGGAGAGGTTATTTTACCGAAAGGGACAGAGGCAGAAGATCTTACTGCTGTATGTGGACAGGAAAACACGGTCACTTATTATTTTGGCGGAGAAGAAAACGGAACCGTTGTCGGCACGACAACACTGGTTCCTGCCAGTCTTTCCGGTATAACGGATCGTTCCATTGCAACACAGATGACAGAGAATTATTCCAGACAGATGGAGAATTACTCAATCCTCCGCCGCATAGCTTCCAGGTATGTTACGTTTGGACTGAATGATACGGTTTATATCAATGTTTCTTCCTTCCTGATTACTGTATTGGTGATTTCTGCAGCGGCAGCACTGTTTTTCCGTTTTCAATCTGCAATGAAGGAAGCTCGGGAAAGAGCCAGGCAGCGCAGGCGCAGAGCCAGGAGAGCACACAGTCAGCGAAATGACTATTATGAGAATCATCGCTATGAGCGGGATGATCCGTATTATGGCAATGATGATTGGAATGATTACAGAGAATATTAGGAAAAAGGTCACTTGCAGAGCTGACATGAAAAAGCCGGCAGCAAACCAGTTCGTTCTGGTTGCTGCCGACTTTTTTGGTGGCAATGATTGAAAGGGATTCTATGCAGCCCTTCTCTCATCAATACTTGGAAGGATTGATGCTGCTTCCGTCTGCTGTAAAAGGCTTGTCATCTTCCAGTACGCAGACCATAGTCTTGCCGGTGTTCAAGGTGATTTCATCACCGTTGTCATCGTAGTACTTTGTCGGACCGTAGTCACTGTCCTTTTCCCAGGTAACATGGATCATTTTGCCTTCGGTGATGAACATGCCGTCGTGAGTCTTGTCATGCATCTGGAATGCAAGATATCCATTGTCATCGCGAACCTCATAATAGGCCCACTGAACGAGAATATTCTCAAACGCAAGCTGGGTTCCGGTTGTACCGTCAACCTGAGGCTCACCGTAAATACTGCGGTAATACAGATGATCATCCTCATTGTACTCAAAGGTGGGAGCATCGTGAGGGAATGCATCGGAGAAGTCGAGTGATGTTACAGAGACAGCGGAATCATACTGTTCCAGCGTATTCTTGTTGGTGCTGTCTGTAAACTGATAATGGGACTTGTCCTTGTAATCCGAGAAAACATCATCCCGATAGCTCAGCGAGTAGCCGGCAGTGTCGCAAGCCGACAACAGAAGCTCACTGGAGGTATATGCGGTGTGCTCAGAAGCGCGGCCATCCGGATTATCGCGGAAGAAAGCATCGTAGCTGTCTCCCAGCTCTCCGCCTACGCCGTTGATATTCTGTACATCGTCGCGTGTGAGGATATCTTTCACATACACAACAGGACCACCGAAATGAACAATGATCGGATCGTACTCCAGCGCAGCATAGATAAAATAATCACGGATACTGCGGATATTGCCGATTTTCTCAAGATTCTTCCAGTCCTTCATGATGGCCATCTGGCGGCTCATGCCGTCTTCCTCGAGAATCTCATAGAAGATATCGATTTTGTCATAGCCATATTGCGGCATAGCTTCCTGGTTGATGGGATACATGACAGCAATGGGACGCTGATCATAGAGCTCCTCATCAATCCATTCATTGGTTAACTGACTGCGAACCTTTCCTTCGGGAGCAGTTTCTTCTACAGAAGTCTCCTCTGTGGAGGCCGTGGAAGTCTCCTCCTGCGGAATGGTTTCTGCAATGGAATACTTTTCTGTCTCTTCACTTCCGCATCCGGAAAGGAGCATGGAAGCAGAAGCAATGCCGGTTACTAAAGCAGCAGTGATTTTCTTCATTTACACCTCTTCCTGCCGCAGACTGCTGCGGCATGTAATGTAACTATTAACGTAACTACTTACAACATCATGTTGCAGACAAGAGCTGCAATACTGGATCCGACAATGGCACCAATCAGCACCTGCAACGGCGTATGTCCCACAAATTCCTTGAATTGCTCCATAGGATCCATGGTCTGAAGCTTATTACCCATCTCAAACCACTGGGACACAATTTCGTTTAAAACCTTTGCCTGTTCGCCGGTTTCTCTTCGAACACCCATGGCATCATACATAACGATGAAGGCAAAAAAGACAGCCATCGGAAATTCAAATCCGTGAACACCATAGACCATACCGGTGGCAACAACGAGTGCACATACGGTTGCGGAATGTGCACTGGGCATGCCGCCGGCTCCTACGATTCGTTCCCAGCTGAACTTATGATTGATGATCACATAGAGAATGGTTTTGGCCAGCTGAGCCGTAAACCAGCTGCAGGCGGCTGCAACAAAAAGCGGATTATGAGTAATACCGTAAAAAAAAGCAGTCATTCAGGCCTTATACCCCATTTCAGTCATGTAGACGTCCAGTGCATCCTTCCAATCCGCATAGCGGTGGTCGGTCGTCAGCCGGAACATATAATTGTCGAGAATCGAATAATGCGGTCTGGGAGCAGACTGAGGATTGATTGCCTGATACTCTTCCGTAGAAACGCTCTTTACCTTGGTTGCTATGCCCGCCAAACGATAAATTTCACGTGTAAACTCATCCCAGCTGGTGGAACCCTCGCAGGTTCCGTGAAACAGACCGTAATTCTCTGTGGGGAGCAGGCAGGCAATCGCCTTTGCAAGCTCCTTGGTGCTGGTGGGCGAGCCAAACTGGTCATCTACGACGGTAACTTCATCATGGGTTTTGGCTACATTCAGCATGGTACGAACGAAGTTTTTACCCTCACCGTAAAGCCATGCAGTGCGGATAATGAAATAGTGGCTGGAAAACTCTTTTACAAAATTCTCTCCTGCAAGCTTTGTAATTCCATAAACGCTCTTCGGTCCCACAGGATCAAATTCTGTTAAAGGTGCCTCGGATGTGCCGGGGAAAACATAGTCGGTTGAAATATGGACAAGCTTTGCACCGTATTTTTCTGCGGCAATTGCAAGATTTCTGGGACCAAGAGCATTAATTTTGTAATTAAGATCCAGGTGGGTTTCGGCGGCGTCTACAGCCGTGTAAGCCGCGCAGTTGATAACTGCATACGGTTTAACCTCACTGACAAATTGTTCTACCTCTTCAATATTCGTGATATCGAGCAGCTTATCCACTTTCACGAAACCGGGATCTGATACATCGGTATTAACAAGACTATACTGATCATCTTCTCCGAGCAGCTTATTCACTGCAATCCCCAGCTGTCCGTTGCAGCCGGTTACTATAATTTTCTTCATAATGAGTGCCCCCTTTGGAAAATAACACATAGATAGGTCTCATTATAGCGTGTTTTTGGACGCATGTCTGCAGGTGTGGATTTTCCTGATGTTATGAATGTGATAAATTAAAAGAGTTGTGTAAAGATTACTCTTGGAGGAGGGAATTCATGTTAGAAAAAGTGTTTCATTTACAGGAGCACGGTACCACAGTACGCAAAGAGGTAGTCGCCGGTCTTACCACATTCCTTACGATGGCCTATATATTGGCTGTTAATCCGAATATTCTGGGAACCGTAATGGACAGAAGCGGCGTATTCGTTGCAACAGCTCTTGCATCGGCAATTGCTACATTTATCATGGCTTTTTTGGCCAATTATCCGATTGGATTATCCGCCGGACTTGGATTGAATGCTTATTTTGCATATACAGTGTGCCTTAGCGAACTGGCAGATACAGAGAATGCATTTACCATTGCTCTGACGGCGGTTCTGGTAGAGGGTATTATTTTTATTATCCTGTCGCTGTTTAAGGTTCGTGAGCAGATCATCAACGGAATTCCTGCAAGCCTGAAAAATGGAATATCCGCAGGAATCGGCTTGTTCGTGGCATTTATCGGACTGCAGAATGCCGGGATTATTGTCAACAGTGATTCCACGCTGGTGCAGCTGGGAAGCTTTCGTTCCGCCGGAGTGGATCTTGCTTTGATCGGCTTCCTGATCATTATTGTTCTTGTTCATTACAACGTGAAGGGCAGTGTTTTGATCGGAATTCTGGCAACATGGGTCCTTGGCATGGTGGCAGAAAAGATCGGCTGGTATGTGCCGGATGCAGCTGCCGGTGTGGCGAGCGTTTTCCCGGATTTCTCCGGCGGATTGCAGCTGGGAGGACTGGCTAATACGGCGTTCAAATTTAACTTTACATGGGCGGCTTCTCATTTTCTGCAGTTTGTTGCAATTGTGTTTTCGTTTCTTTATGTAGATCTTTTTGATACGGTCGGAACGGTTGTCGGTGTTGCGGACAAGGCTGGTCTTCTGGACGAGGAGGGCAAGCTTCCCCGTGTCGGAAGAGTGCTGATGGCGGATGCGATCGGAACCTGTGCAGGAGCGTGCCTTGGTACTTCCACTATTACATCCTTTGTGGAGTCCAGCGCAGGTGTAGCTGCCGGCGGACGTACCGGACTTACTGCGTTTACTACCGGTGTGATGTTCCTGATTTCTTTGCTTCTTTCACCCTTTTTCCTGGCCATCCCGGGGTTTGCAACGGCTCCGGCGCTGCTGTATGTAGGAATGCTGATGGTTTCTTCCATTCGCAAGGTGGATTTTGATGGCGATCTTGCGGACGTAGCCGGTGCATATATGGCATTTTTGATGATGTCTCTTGCATATTCCATTGCTACAGGTATCATGTTTGCCATCATGACATGGGTTATCATTAAAACGCTGGAGCATAAAGCAAAGGAAGTCAGTCCTGTGATGTGGGTGGTATTTACGTTGTTCGCCTTGCGAATTGTATCGCTGGTGCTTAATTTCCAGTAACGGATACACGATACTACAGTCTATCAAAAGAATCTAAAGGAGTCGCCTCTACGAGGCGGCTCCTTTTTTGCGAGTGGATAATGTGAATTATGTGGATAAAATGAAAATACCAAACAATTAAACAAATAGTGAATTATACAGAAGTAACGAAAAGCCGGAAACAATCAAAAATGTGATTGAAATGCCGGAAAACCTTTGCTACGATGCGATCATCTCATCAGGAATTTCACCTGATAAGAGATAACATTCATCCAGTCAAAACAAATCAATCGTCGGTATTCTTCCGACATGTTGTGACACTGATCGTATGTTGCAGCATTTGATCCATGTATTTGAAGTATATAGGGTTCTTGTTCCTATGCCGTTTCGGTATTCTGCAGCACCGGAGTGGTCTGGGTGGGTACCGCTGACCTTTTTTTGATAATCCGTTCCGGGAGAACACGTCTTTTTTCACATTTGCAGCCATATCCTGCACCATATTGCGCACGAAGCAGAGAATCTGCAGTGCGGCCCTATCTCGTACCATTTCTTTCTGCCGGATTGAGGATAAATATTGATCAGGCAATTGGACGGAGGAAATCGTCTGGTTGCCTGATTCTTTTCTAGGAGAGCCAAGATGGATTATGCACAGAAACAAAACAATAGCTTCGAGGGCAACGAAACGGAGAAGCTTCAGAAGATACTGGTTTGTGACAGTGAAGAACGCTACGGCGAACGTCTGGTGGAATATCTGAATATTAATCTGTCGTTTCCATGTGAAATTGAACGATACACATCAGCTGTGAAATTGGAAGAACTGGGCCAGATGGAGAAAACCTCTCTTGTCATTATTTCTGAGAGAGAATTTCGAAAAACACAAAAGGCACCGCCAACTGAAAAGCTTCTGATTCTGAATGAAACGGGAACAGATCTTGGCGAAAATATTCACAGCATCAGTAAGTACCAGTCTATGGACGTTGTTCTTGAGATGGTACGGGTGCTGACGCTTAAAAAAGCCGATGTAATCCCGGGAATGATACGACACGGAACACAAATGAAACTGGTTGGATTTTATACACCGATTACAAGGTGTCTGCAGACAACCTTTGCACTTACATTGGGACAGCTTCTGGCAAGAAAGCACCGAGTGCTGTACCTGAATTTTGAAAATTACGCCGGATTTGATTTTCTGATGCAGAGCAAAGAACAAGGAACGATAGCTGATCTTTTGTATTACAACGAATGTGCAAGGGAAAAGCTGACGGCTCAGTTGGGATTATTGATTAGGAACATGAACGGTCTGGATTATATTCCGCCAATGAAATCCTTTGAAGAGCTGCATTCTGTCCAATGCAGGCAATGGCTTTCTCTATTCAAATCGCTTGAGAGAGTGACGGAGTACGAATATGTTCTTCTGGATTTATCGGAATCAGCAGAGGGCCTGTTTGAAATGATGCGAGCGTGCGAGCTTATTTACACAATAACGAGGGATGATGCGTTTTCACGGGCCAAGATGGATGCCTATGAACAGCTTTTGAAGGCAAGTCATGGAGAAGATATTGCGGCGAAGACAAGACGATGCCGCTTTCCGGTATTTCAGGCATTACCGGCGGCATTGGATCATTTGACACATGGAGAAATGGCGGAATTTGTTTGCCGCATGATGGAGGAAGAGGGCTGGCATGTTGACAGATAGGATTGAACGGGAGGAATTCCTGCGATCCTGCAGAGGAAGGATACGCGAAAGTGTCCTTGCAAGAATTGATTTTACCAATGAAATCAGCGATGAACATGTTCTGGAGCTGATCGATGAGGAGATAACAGAGATTTCTGCCGGACAAGGACTTTACCTGCGGGAAATGACGCAGCTTCGGCAGGATGTATTTCATTCGCTGCGAAAGCTGGATATTCTGCAGGATCTTGTGGATGATCCTTCGATCACAGAAATCATGATTAACGGACCGGAGAATATATTTATTGAGAGAGCAGGCAGGACACAGAGAATTCCGATGAGGTTCTCATCGAGGGAAAGGCTCCTGGATGTTGTGGCAAGAGTGGTTTCCGGATGTAACCGCGTTGTAAATGAAGCGTCGCCCATTGTGGATGCAAGACTGCCGAACGGAGACAGAGTGAACGTTGTTTTATCGCCTGCCGCGCTGAATGGTCCGATTATGACAATTCGCAGGTTTCCAGAGCATGCAATTGAAATAGCAGATTTAATCGCCTTTGGTTCGATTTCGGAGGAGCTGGCAGAATATCTTGGATGCCTTGTAGAGGCTGGATATAACATCTTTATCAGTGGGGGCACAGGCTCCGGCAAAACAACCTTTCTAAACGCACTATCTGCAAAAATCCCAACACAGGAACGAGTAATTACCATCGAAGATAACGCAGAGCTACAGATTTGTCATATTCCGAATTTGGTGCGACTGGAAGCCAGAAACGCAAATGTAGAGGGCTGCATACCGATCAGTATTCGTGACCTGATTCGAACATCGCTCAGAATGAGACCGGATCGAATTATTGTAGGGGAGGTTCGAGGACAGGAAGCGCTGGATATGATTCAGGCCATGAATACCGGACACGATGGATCCATGTCCACGGGACACGCCAACAGTGCAAAGGACATGATGTCGAGGCTGGAAGTAATGGTATTAGAGGGAGCAGATCTTCCGGTTCCTGCAATCCGTGCACAGATTGCCTCTGCAATCGATATAGTAGTTCACCTGGGTCGCCTAAGAGATAAGAGCCGCAAACTTCTGGAAATTGCTGAGATCACAGGAATTCAGGGCGGGGCGATTCAACTGCAGACACTGTTTGTCTTTCAGGAAAAAGAGGAAAGAAACGGGAGGATTGAAGGTGAATGGGTTCAGAAGAATGTGCTTGCGAGGACAGAAAAGCTTGCATTTTCTGGCATCCGATTTGCAAAGCAATAGAAAGTCATTTCTGTATTTGCTGGAGGGATTTTTGATCCTTTTGGTAATCGCTGAAGTTTTTTATTCATCTGTCTGGGCAGTTCTGTTTCTCTCACCGCTTCTGGTACCGATTTACAAAAGACGAAAAAGAAGAATGGAAGAGAAAAGGCAGCAGGAACTGGTGGTGGAGTTTAAGGAATGTATGAATAGCATTCTCACTGCACTGAAAGCGGGATATTCCTGTGAAAACGCTTTTCGTGAAGCAGGAACAGAAATGGAATTTTTATATGGATGCGGGAGTGAAATCGGAAAGGAGTTAAGTCTGATTGCAGGAGGCCTGGATAACAATGTTCCGCTGGAAAAGCTTCTGATGCAGTTTGCGGAACGAAGCCGGTCGGAAGAAATTCAGGATTTTGCAGAGGTATTTACTGTCGCAAGACGCAGCGGCGGAGATATGGCTGAAATTCTGCGCCGAACAATTTCACAGATACAGGACAGAATTGATGTCGAGCGGGAAATTCGTATTCTTGTCAGCAGTAAGCGGCTGGAACAGGTAATCATGGATATCGTTCCCTTTGGGATCATTGCATACATTGGGGTTTCTGCACATGGCTTTTTTGATGTGATGTATCACAATGCAGCCGGAATCACGGTTATGACAGTATGTCTGGTTGTTTACGGCGCTGCATTCTGGCTGTCGGAAAAGATAATAGCGATTGAAGTATAGTGCACTCGAACGCACCTGATGGGTACTGAACAGTCACAATAAAACTATGATAAAGCTTGCGATTTATATTGGAAATTTACTGGTAATGCTGATATTGGCACTTCTTGCACGAAAGGAACCTCTTTTATCAGAGGAACCGATGGAAGGCGCGGAGGCAATTTTGCGGAGAATTGCGGTTTACCTGTACAAGAAGAGCAGGAAAACCAGAAGGCTGTCCGCCGGAAAACAACGGTTTTTGTTTTTGGAAACAGCACGCAATGATCTTGTTATTTTGAATCCATCCATGCGGCCGGAAAGAGCTACAGCGCTGCACCAAATTGAGAAAATACAGATTCTGGTGACCTTCGTATTGGCGGCGGATATTCTTGCATGTGCGCTGTGGATATCGGATTGGAATCAGGGAAGTATTGAGCCCAACGGGACGATTAAGCGGCCTTCCTATACGGAAAGTTCGATTACGGTTACGGCCGACGCACTAAGTAAATCTGCTGCGGGCGAAGAGGTTTCTTATGGAGAATATCAAATTCAGGTGAATCAGCGCCGGTACACGGCAGCAGAGACACAGAAACTTGCAGAGGATATTTTTTCGATCATGCCGGAACGAATGAAGGGGGGAAATCGTGACCTTACCTATGTAACAGAGAACTTAAATCTGGAATCAGAGGTAGAGGGATATCCATTCTGTATTCAATGGGAGAGTAGCAGCTATGATCTCATTGATTCCGATGGAACTGTGCACGCAGAACGAGTGGAAACGGGGCAGGCAATACCAGTGACAGTAACAGCAATTCTTACCTATGAGGAGGAGCGATGGAGCCGGGCCTATGAAATTCTGTTGTTTCCAAGAAGTACAAGCCAGGAAGAAAAGACGCAGCAGCTGGTGCAGGAGGAATTGAAGAAGGAGAATGCAGCTAGCCGGGAAAATGAATATTTAATGCTCCCGTCGAGTATTGCCGGAGTTCCGATTCAATGGTCTGAGAAAAAGGAGGAGACCAGTTTTCTTATTTTCCTCTTAATAGTAACAGCGGGAGTACTGGCCTCCTGCAGTAAGGATCAGGAAATCCATCGAAGCTTGAGAAAGAGAGAACGGGAGCTGGCGCTTGATTATCCGCTGGTGATCAGTAAGATGACACTTTTCCTCGGAGCCGGCATGAGTATACGAAATATTTTCTACCGATTGGGGGAGGAATATAAAGACAAACGCAGGAAAGGGGGTGCAAAGAGATATGTCTATGAGGAAATTCTGCTTGTTTGCCGCGAATTGGACAGCGGTATATCCGAAACAGCTGCATGTGCTGATTTCGGAAAGCGATGCCGATCGCGGCAGTATTCGAAATTGAGTGCTCTTTTGACCGCCAATCTGACAAAGGGAAATGGCGCGCTTTTGAAAGCGCTTCAGGAAGAAGCGGAGCATTCATTTGAAGAAAGAAGGGGAATTGCCAGGCAAATGGGAGAAGAAGCAGGGACACGGCTTCTGCTGCCTATGCTGATGATGCTTGGAATTACGCTGGTTATCATTATGATTCCGGCTTATTTCAGTTTTTCGTTGTGATGCAGGTGATGAAGGGAGAAAAGTATGTATCCGATGTTTGTTTATACCGCAGGATGGAAAATAAAGGATTTTTTACAGAGCAGGAAGAAAGAAAAGTCGCTACTTGCGGATGAATCCGGAATGGGGACAGTAGAGATTATTCTGATTATTGTTGTGCTGATCGGGTTGGTTATTATTTTCAAGAAGCAGCTGACCTCTCTTGTTAATACGATCTTTGAAGCAATTACCAGCAAAAGTAACGATGTCCTTGGCTAGGCTGGAAGGGGGGTCCAAACGGCTCTTCGACATAGGCAGAAAAGAGAAAAACAGAAAAACAGGTGGATATCTGACGGTTTTTCTTGCCCTTTCGCTTCCGATTATTCTCTCTCTTATATTCGTCTTACTGGATGGGGCGAGGCGCAATGCAGTCCGTCTTCAGACAGAGTTTGCAGCTGATACTGCTGTGAACTCTGTACTGGCGGAGTTTAATAAGGAGCTTTTATCGCAATATGATCTTCTTATGATAGATACGACCTATGGAACAGGAGGCGTTTCTGCGGAGAATACCTGTCAGCATCTTCAGAAGTACTTTGAAAAAAATCTGTCTTCGGGAGGAATACAGGGGATAAAGCGTGCGGATTTTACGCGCACGGCGCTGACATCTGTTCATATCAGTCAGACCAGATTTGCTCTTGATGATGGGTGCGGAGTTCTGCGAGAGCAGGTGAATGCGTATCTGTCTGCTGAGCCGATTGGAAATCTTACATCGTCTCTTTTGAAAAATGTAAGCGGATATAATGGATTTGGTTTTGATCTGACAGAGTGGTCGCGCAGAAAAAGCCAGAATGAACAGGAAATACAAAGAGGTCTGGAAGAAGCAAGGAATCGAAGAGAATCGATTGGCGAAACGGAAGAAGACGCCGAAGAAATAAGAAAATCGGAGGAGGCCAAACAGACAGCGCAAGACAGTGATATTGATGAGGAACATGCAGCGGATCCATGGAAGGAAATAAATGCAGCCTGGCAGACACCGGTTTTAAAGCTGGCATTGGGAGGAGACGGGAGCATCAGCGGCGAAAAAGTTTCAACAGGAGAGCTGCTATCATCCAGATCCTGGAATACGGGGACTGGATATGTGACGGAGAATAGCCATCATTACGCGCAGGCTGATGCAGTTGGAATGAATGTGTACATTGCAGAAAAATGTGGCAATTACCAACATCCACTGGAAAAAGGAAAGCTGTGTTATCAGATGGAGTATCTTTTGCACGGCCGTGAAAGTGATCGGGAAAACCTCGAGAAGACAGCAGAAACGCTGCTGCTTATTCGGCTGGCGGCAAATACCATGTTTGTGATGAATGATGCAGCTAAAAGAAATGAAGCCAGGGCATGGGGGATCATTCTGGCATTGCTGTGCTTCAATCCGGAGCTGGAAGAGGCATTCACCAATGCTCTTTTATTGGGATGGAGCTTTGCGGAATCGGTATATGACCTTCGAACGCTGTTTGCGGGAGGAAGCGTACCGATTATGAAATCATCCGATTCCTGGAAAACATCGCTGTTATCCATTTTCAAACCGGGATTCTGGCAGGAAAGCGGTGGCAAGGGAGGAAGTGGTCTGGATTATACAGGGTATATTCGAATACTGCTGTTTATGGAGAACGGAGATACCAGAGACTATCGGCTCATGGATGTGATGGAAATGGATATTCGGAAAGCAGAGGGAAGCAATTCATTTCGAATGGATGGCTGCATGGATTCTTTTCTTGTGGAGGCGGTAGTTTCAAGTGCTTTTGGCTATTCATATCAGATACAAAGGGAAGGAGGTTATGAATGACAGGTCGAAAACTATGCTCTCGCCGATTGCGCATAAAAATCAGGAAAACAGTTACAGGGCCTCTCCGGAATGCAGTGAACGGGAGGGTATGGTTTTCGGGTATTTTTTTGCAGGCAAGTATGACTGTGGAGGCGGCTCTTGTGCTGCCTCTCTTCCTGTTTTTCTTTGCGCAGATGTTATATCTGTTCGACATGGTGCGTCTGCAGTGCAGCATGCTGGCAGCACTGCATGAAACGGGGACACAGATTTCAGAATATGCATATTATCTGCGATATGGAGGGGATGCTGCAGAGCAAGGGGGAATGCATTCTGACATTCTGCAGGGCATGGTGGGAGGAAGCGAATGGACGTCACTGGTATTGTCTGAAACCTACGTAAGAGACAATGTGGCCAGGCAGCTTGGAAAGGACTGGCTTGCGAATTCCTGTATCGAAGGCGGTTCCGGTGGAATTTCGTATCTGCAGTCCGGAATATTGGCCGGTGACGATATTGTGGAACTGGTAGCT
>CAVBQH010000050.1:0-15714 GCA_963597485.1 Acutalibacteraceae bacterium | reverse complement strand
GCACCGAGGTCCTCGGAAGGCCCCGAACCTGGACATCCATCCGCCACCCTGTCGCCAAGCTATCCGGTGCAGCGAACACATCGGCCTCACTCGCTTCCCTTATCCTGGCTGTAGCGGGACAGGAACTGCTTCGTCCGCTCCTCCCTGGGGTGGTCAAAGACTGCCGCGGCTGTACCCTGCTCTGCAATCACTCCCTTATCCATGAACAGGACATAATCTGAAACGTCCCTTGCAAACTTCATTTCATGCGTCACGATGATCATCGTGGTTTTCTTGCTGGCGAGGCCTCGAATAACCTTGAGGACCTCCCCTGTCAGCTCCGGATCCAGAGCCGATGTGGGTTCATCAAAGCAGAGGATATCCGGCTGCAGCGCCAGTGCCCTGGCGATTGCCACGCGCTGCTGCTGACCGCCGGAGAGCTGATGCGGATAGCGGTCCATACGGTTGGACAGCCCCATCTGATCCAAAAGCTCTTCTGCACGCCTGCGAAGCTTTTCCTCGCTTTCTCCATCGTCGCTTCCCTTGTTAAGGAGTTTGGGCGCCAGCATGATATTTTCCAAAGCTGTGTACTGCGGGAACAGATTAAAGGACTGAAACACCATTCCAAAGTGCAGCCGTTTTCTGCGAATCTGTTCATCGCTCAGGCTCTCATGGAGATCTGCGTCGAACAGCGTTTCCCCTCGAACCGAAATCGTGCCGGCATTTGGTGTCTCCAGAAAATTCAGACAGCGCAGCAGCGTCGTTTTGCCGGAGCCGGAGGATCCGATAATCGATAATGCCGTCCCCTCCTCCATTGTGAAGGAAATGTCTTTTAATACCTCAGAGCGGTCAAAGCGCTTCTGCAAATGTTGCACTTCAAGAATAGACATACTTACCTCTCTTCAGCAGATACCACAGTACCTGCATAAACACATATGGCGCTTTCGCATCGACATATGCTCAGCGAAAATAGCTCAGCTTTTTCTCAATCCAGTTAAACAGAAGCGTCAGCAAGCCGGAGAACAACAGATAGAAGACGCCGGTATAAAACAGCGGCCAGATGATTCCTGCGCTCTTGATGAAGGATTGTCCGTTCCAGATGATCTCATATACCGCAATCACCCGGGCAAGTGAGGTGTCCTTTACCAGCGTAATGATTTCATTGGCCATCGGCGGCACGATCCGTTTGATCACCTGCAGCAGAATAATCTTACGGAAAATCTGTCCCTTCGTCAGTCCCAGCACCTGTCCGGCTTCAAATTGTCCGGCCGGAATAGACTGAATTCCTCCGCGGTAAATTTCCGAAAAATAGCAGGCATAGTTAATTACAAAGGCAGCCAGTGCTGCAATAAACCGGCCGTTTGTCCCCGATCCCCACCAGTTATGTCCAAGGACAATTCCGGGACCGTAGTAAATCACCAGCAGCTGCAAAAGGAGCGGTGTCCCCCGGATCACCCAGATCAGGAATTTCAAAGGATACCGCAGAATTCGGACACTGCTCATTGTCCCAAGGCTGATAAACAGACCCAGCGGCAGGGAGAATACCAGTGTCAGTGCAAACAGCTTCAGCGTTCCTCCAAAGCCCTGCAGCAAAGATAATGTAACCGTCCAAAACACAGCCTTTTCCTCCATAACAAAGAAACGCAAGGCCGGACAACACTGTCCGGTCTTGCACACAATACCCTAAAGCCTGCTCCAGGCATCTTTACTCTTTACTGCTCAATCAATGCGTCCTGCACGCCATACGTCTCTGCAATCTGCTGCATCGTGCCATCCTCATACAGCTTCTTGAATTCATCATTGATGTAAGAGGCAAGATCAGATCCCTTTCTGCAGCCTACGCCGTACTCCTCCGTCGTAAGCTCCAGCGTATGCGTAAGTGTCGGATAATCCGTTCCCTCGCCAATCATTGCACCGGCCATCAAAAGGTCGATGATGCTGGCATCGGATGTTCCGGCAGAAACCTCCATCAGCGTATCCGCCTGTGACGAAAGTGCCGTGTAATTAAACTGGCTGTCCTGTGCAGCCTGCTCTCCAGCAGAACCTGCCTCCACCGCAAACGCAAGATCCTTCATGCTCTCTGCATCCGGATAATCCTCTGCCTTATCAGCCGGCAAAACAACCACCTGCGCATTGTTGCAGTAAGCATTGGTGCACTCCATGGAAGAGGTAACCTCATCCGTCAGCGTCATGCCGTTCCACACAACATCGATGCTCTTATTCTCAAGCTCCAGGATCTTGTTATCCCAGTCGATTTCTACGAACTGCACTTCAACGCCCAGATCCTTGGCCACCTGTGAGGCCATATCCGCATCAAAGCCAATCCAGCTGCCGTTCTCGTCCTTGTAATCCATGGGCTCAAAGTCTGTAATTCCGACAATCAATGTACCCTTCTCCTGGATATAAGCAACATCACTGTCTTCCGCAGCAGCTTCTTCGGTGTCCTCTGCTGTCGCCTCTGTCTCCGCAGATTCCGCTTCCGCAGCCTCTGTGGATGCCGAGCTGCTCCCTGCAGCCTCCTGGCTGCCGCACCCTGCCAGAACTCCTGCTGTCATTATCCCGGCTATAATAGCCGCTGCTGCCTTCTTTTTCATAATCTCCTCCTTACTGCTGCATCTTCAATTTAATTGGCTATCACTTTACCATAAGAAAGTGCCTGATGCAAGAAAAACTCACGATCTCCTTTGGATAAGATCGTGAGTAAGTCCCGGAGGTACTGATTTAATGTAACCGTAACTATTCGATTTTCTCTTATACCGCGTCGCCGCCCTCTGCATGGCCGCCCAGATATGCATCCCGCATGGTCAGATACAGCTCCGCCGATGCGCACTGATAATACGGATGAACATAAAAGACGCCCAGGATCCCGAACGTGCAGGCACTCAGAAGATTCCAGCCGATGAAGGACAGATCAAACAAGAATGTATGCCACTTGTTGCCGTTCATCATTTCTCTTGACAGGCGAAATGCCTCTTTCGAGGAGATATTCGGCTCCTCCGCCAGAATATACGGAACAAGGCGGTAGGAGTATGATTTTACAATTCCCGGAATCACGAACAAAAGCGACCACAACAAGGTGAACAGATCCCGCAAAAACATCGTCAGCACTACATTCAGAAAGCCCGAACCAAAGCAATGGAAGATCTCGCCCAAAGACGCGGAAGCCCCTTCCGTATGAGCAACAACCTGGTACCGCCGGCACCCGGTCTCGATCGGATGAAATATGAAATACTGGAGTACAATCTGTACGCAGGATACGATAAGAACCGCAGAAATCACAAGTCCCGCCAGCGGCACCAGCAGCATCGGAAGGTCTCCTTCATACCGGGCATTCACAGACGGGGACGATGCCGCTCCGGCAGCAGCCGTGCTGGCCCCTCCTCCGATGACGAACACCAGAATCAATGCCAGCAGCACCATTTTCCAGTAGCTGACATGCATCAGCACTTTACCCTTTTCCTTTACCTCTCCAATTGTCCACATATGCATATCCTTTCTAAATCCCACAGCAGATATTCCATTTCCATCCCGATTTTCTTCCGAAATCCCAGAATGGCCGGCCAGTCCCTTTTGACTGCCGGTTAGCCTGTGGATTCACTACCTATTGTACCACACAACAAAAGACTCCGAGGAAATCAGCAACCGCTGAAATCCCGGAGTCTCTTTCTCATCGGAGTGACAAGGTTCGAACTTGCGGCCTCCACGTCCCTAACGTGGCGCGCTACCAGCTGCGCTACACCCCGATTCTATATACGTGCGTCCCAACAGACGCAGTGACTATTATATGGAACTTGGTTTTGAAATGCAAGCATTTTCTTAATACATTTCTTTGGGACGTCCCTGACAGGGAAGTGACTCCTCCAGAAATATCTCCGTCCGTCGCAGTACGTGATGCGTAACGATGAGATACAGAAGCGAAATCACCAGCGCCGCGCTGACATAACCGATTGCATCCAACCGCAAATCCAGGATGTCAAAATGTCGGCTGTCCACAAAAATTTTATGTACCTGATCTAGGAAGCTGACCGCACCGCAGAATACAACCGCCCCAATAAGGCGCACACCGACGCGGTTCAAAGACAAATGAGCCGATCCTCTTCTGGGCCACGGATTCGTCAGAGCTGCCAGTGTTGCAAACAGTCCAAGGAATCCAAATTCATAAATATGTGCCAGGCGCCTCGGACTGTTCAGCTGCAGATACAGCCACAGACGATTATGATAATGCTGTGGAAAAGCAAACGGAAACAAAAGGACCGCCCGTTCCTGAGTCGAAAGCGTCTGTCCCACGGACTGCTGTGTCAGATATGAAACCAACAGAAAAACACCTGCCGTCAGGATCAGAGATACGGCAAAGCAAGTAATGCGGATCCTCTCCCATTTACGGTTCATACGTGTTTCCTCCTGTTCTCCAAAACAATAGAGGAATTGTATACAATATATTTTTCTGTGCGGTGTCCATTTTATGGACAGTTTATGAACGTTCTTTTACGAAAAAGAAACACCCGGAGAGAAGCTCCCGGGTGTTTCCTCATCATTTATTCTTGCCGTGGCACTTTTTATACTTCTTGCCGGAACCGCAAGGGCAGGGATCATTCGGATAAACCTTATTCTCCTTTACCACAGTGCCGGACTTCTTCTGCTCGAGGTAGAGCTCCTTTTGCTTCTCCTCGGAGTAGATCGCATTCCACTCCGGAAGGCCGTACAGCCAATCTGCCTCCGCAGCCACCATGTTCTTATACAGGCGCTCCTTGTCAAAAGCAAGGCTGACAACGGTGTCCTCCTCCATGGTATCGATGGGATTCGCAATCTTCAGGGAATCATTGATGCCATCCAGAAAGCCGGTCATATACTCCACGGAAATGCCGAACTTCTCAGCCAGCTCCTTAACCGTTCCCTTCACTTCCTCATCCGGATTCTTAAGAAGCTCTGCATAGATATCCTTTTCCTTTGAAAAATAATCCGCCCAGAGTCTCTGCAGATCGCCCTGGTTTGCCTTCTCATTATATGCCTTGTCGCGCCATTCCTTCAGCAATGCCATGAATAAACTTCCTCCAAAAACTGATGCTCCCATCCAGAGCTCACAAAGCCTCGTTCTCTGAACAGTTGCGTAACAACAAATATCATTTAGCCATCATTTAGCCGCACATACGGCATCCACGATTATAACGCACGAATCCGCTCCATGGCAATTCTGGAATTCTCCACGGTTCCAAAGCTTGTCAGACGGAAGAAATGCTCTCCGGAGGGCCCAAAGCCGGATCCGGGTGTTCCGATTACATTGGCTCTGTCCAGAAGATAATCAAAGAACTCCCAGCTTGTCATATTGCCCGGTGTTTTCAGCCAGATGTAAGGAGAATTAACACCGCCGTACGCCGTATAGCCCATGGACTGCAGGCTCTCCTTGATGAACTTCGCATTCTGCATATAACGGTCCACCATTTCCTTCACCTGTGCCTTGCCCTCTTCCGAATAGATCGCTTCTCCGGCTCTTTGCACAATGTAGGGTGCTCCGTTGTATTTGGTCCCGTGACGCCGTGCCCACAGGCTGTAAAGCGCAGTTCCCCTGCCGTCCTTAAGGTCCTTGGGAATAACGGTTGCTCCCAGACGAAGTCCAGTAAAGCCTGCATTCTTGGAGAAGGAGCGGATTTCTATCGCGCAGGTGCGTGCACCTTCACACTCATAAATGCTGTGCGGAACGTCCGCCTCCGTGATGTAGGCCTCATACGCAGAATCAAAGATGATCACTGCGCCGTTTTCGTTGGCATAATCCACCCATTTCTGGAGCTGCTGCTTGCTTAAAGCCGTTCCCGTCGGATTGTTCGGCGAACAGATGTAGATCAGATCCGGCTTTCTGTCTCCGGAAGCCTGCCCGGTCAGTCCGGTTCCCGGAAGATCCGGTGAGAAACCGTTTTCCTCCGTGCAGGGCATATAAATAACATTGCTCCAGCGGCCGGATTCTGCATCGTATTCCCCCGTGCGCCCTGCCATAACATTGCTGTCTACGTATACCGGATAGACCGGATCGCAGACGGCAATCACATTGTCCTTTTCAAAAATCTCCTGAATATTGGCAGAATCAGATTTAGCACCATCCGATACAAAGATCTCATCATCCGCAATATCGCAGCCGCGCGCGCGGTAATCATTTTCCGCAATCGCTGCCCGCAGGAAATCATAACCAAGATCCGGTGCATAGCCGCGGAAGGTGGCTCCGTTTGCCTGCTCATCAACGGCCTCGTGCATGGCCGCAATCACTGCCGGCGGAAGAGGCTGCGTCACATCGCCGATTCCCATGCGGATCAGCTCCGCATCCGGGTGCCCGGACTGGTAGGCCTTGGTCTTTTTGGCTACGGTACTGAACAGATAGCTGCCCGGTAATTTAAGATGATCACTGTTTGCCTGAAACATGTTCATTCCTCCCTTATCCTGGTGAATACTCTCGTCGCGAACGAATATCCGACCTCTGCGCGTACGCCGCTCTTTCCTTCAAACGCAGTAAAAATTTAGTGTAACTATACAGAGACCGAAATCGTTCCGTCAAATACTGTTTTGGCAGGTCCTGTCATATATATTTCGCCGGACTTTTCATCCCACGCAATATGAAGTGTCCCCCCAAGAAGCCGCACATCCAGCTCCCGGTCCGTTTTGCCGTTTAAGACGCAGGCCGCTGCCGTTGCGCAGCACCCGGTGCCGCAGGCCAATGTCTCCCCGCTCCCGCGTTCCCACACGCGCATGTTCACATGCTGCCGATCCACCACCTGTACAAATTCCGTGTTCGTTCGCTCCGGAAAGCATGGATGATTCTCAAAAGCCGGTCCGATGCCCGCAATGTCCAGATTCCGCAAATCTCCGTCCGGAATCTCCTGTCCGCTTTCATCCGTCCGTCCGCAGGCCTTCAAAAGATCCGCCTCTTCTTCACCCAGGAATACCACAGCATGCGGATTTCCCATCGAGACGCAGGTCATCCGCCACAGACGCCCGGCTGCTTCAATAGGCTTGGCAACAACAGCCGCCTCTGCAGCCGATGCAGCCGGCAGGCATACCGGGATCGCAGCCGGTTCCAGGATCGGCTTCCCCATATTCACCCGGGCCGCAGTCGCCTTGCCGTCCCGGCAGGTAAGCTCCAGCTTCTTCACACTGCCAAAGCTTTCCACCGTAAAGACCGTGCGCCCGTTTGTCATACCGTGGTCATAAACATACTTGCCCACGCACCGGATTCCGTTTCCGCACATTTTCCCGCGGGACCCGTCCTTGTTGTACATCTGCATTTCAAAGTCCGCAAGTGAAGATGGATTGATAAATATGACTCCGTCACTGCCAATGCCGAAATGTTCCCTTGAAAGCTCCCGGACAATGCGCGGCTTTTCTTCTTCCGGAAGATGCTGCGTAAATCCGCTTATATAGATGTAATCATTTCCGCAGCCTTCCATTTTGGTAAATTGCAGCAGCATTCTATAAATCCTCCAGATCCTTGCTCCAAAGAGCAGCGCTTGCATCACTGGGCATCCGCAGATCCCCCCTCGGAGATACCGCGACCGATCCGACCTTCGGCCCGTCCGGAAGGCAGGACCGTTTAAACTGTTGGGCAAAAAAGCGCCGCATGAAGGTCCTCTCCCAGCCAAGAATGGTTTCACGGTCATAGACGCCTTCAAACGACTGCAGCGCCAGACGGTATATTTTCCGCGGGCGATACCCGCAGCGGAGCATGTAATACAGAAAATAATCGTGCAGCTCGTACGGGCCGACGAGGTCCTCTGTTCGCTGCGAAATCGTCCCGTTGTCTGTCGGCGGCAAAAGCTCCGGACTGACCGGCGTGTCCAGAACGTCCATCAGGCACGCATGCAGCTGCGGCTCCTTTTCCTGCACTGTATCCGCATAGTAACGGACCAGGTGCGACACCAGCGTCTTGGGAATGCCGGCATTCATGCCGTACATGGACATATGGTCCCCGTTGTAGGTCGCCCATCCAAGCGCCAGCTCGGAAAGGTCTCCGGTTCCGATCACAAGACCGCCCTTTTGATTGGCAAGGTCCATAAGGACCTGCGTCCGCTCTCTTGCCTGTCCGTTTTCATAGGTTATATCGTGCACGGACGGATCCTGATCAATGTCATGGAAGTGCTGCGCCACCGCATCACCGATCCGGACCTCCTTCAAGGAAGCCCCAATCGCCCCCGCCAGTGTTACGGCATTCCGGTAGGTTCTGTCCGTGGTTCCATAGCACGGCATTGTAACGGCCAGGATATTCTCTCTGGGAATTCCGGCAAGATCAAAGGCTCTGGCGGTCGATAAAAGCGCAAGCGTAGAATCCAGTCCTCCGGATACACCGATCACTGCCGCCTTGCAGCCAATGTGCCGCAGACGCTTTGCCAATCCCCTTGCCTGAATGCCCAGAATCTCTTCGCACCGTCTTTCTCTTCCCGCCGTATCCTGCGGTACGAACGGATGCGCATCAAACACCCGCTCCAGCGTCGTTTCCGCCTGCTCCATATGCACCGGAATATGGAAGTAATCATCCTCACCGGGAACAAACGTCGTCATCCGGCGCCGTTCATAATTCATCCGCTGCACATCAAAATCCGCATAGCACAGCTTCACCTGACCATACTCGTTGTCAAAAATGCTGCGCTGTGCTACAAGTGCTCCATTCTCCAGCATCATAATGCGTCCGCCGAATACAATGTCCTGCGTGGATTCGCCGTCTCCGGCACTGACGTAAATATAGTCCGAAAGCGTTCTGGCTGAAATGGATGAAAAGAGCTGCTGCCTGTAGGCATCCTTTCCGACGGTCTCATTGGAGGCCGAAAGGTTGACAATCAGACTGGCTCCCGCCTGTGCATGAGAAATGTGCGGCGAATTTACCACCCAGGCATCCTCGCAGATTTCGCACGCCACCGAAAGCCCGCGCACCGCATCCACGTCCAGCAGAATATGGCTGCCAAAGGGAATCTTCTCCCCATAATAATCAATCAGCTCTGCCTTCTCCGGTCCGGGAGTAAACTGCCGCGGCTCATAGAATTCCGCATAATCGGGAAGAAACCTCTTCGGAATAAACGCCAGGAGGTGGCCATCCTGCAGTACGGCCGCCGTATTATACAGCTTGCCGCGGTGCTGCAGCGGAAAACCAACGAACACAAGCGCGTCCGCTCCCGCCGTTGCCCTTTGAATTTCCTCCAGTGCCTTCTCTGCTCCTGCGAGCAGCATATCCTGCAGGAACAGATCATTTCCCGTATAACCAGTAATGGCAAGCTCCGGGAAAACGATGATTTTCGCCCCATGTGAGCTTGCCTCTTTCATGCTCCGAATGATACTCGCAGAATTATTCCCGGTGTCTCCCACCGACACAGGCGGCACAACCGCCGCTGCCTTGATAAATCCGTCCTTCATAGGATCTCTCCCGTGCCCCAGACACGGCGTGCGAAGGCACTGCTTCCTTCGTACGCCGCAGACGATCTTCACTGAATATCTTCGCTGTAGCTTATCCGACCACCGTCGTCACACCGGAGGCCACCGCAAAGCTAAGAATGCCCATGATGACACCGGCCAGGGCAACGCCGCCCAGAACCGCCAGTACGCTCTTTTTAAAATCCATATCCAAAAAGGACGCCGCCAGCGTTCCCGTCCAGGCTCCGGTTCCCGGAAGCGGAATTCCGACAAAGAGCATCAGTGCCCAGTAAAGTCCCTTCCCTGCTGTCTGTTTGAGCTTCTCACCGCCCTTGTGCCCCTTCTCAAGGCACCAGGTGAAAAAGCCGCCGATGACAGGCTTGTCCGCCCCCCATTCCAGCACACGTCTGGCAAAAAAGAAAATAAACGGGACCGGCAGCATGTTGCCCACAGCAATCAGAATATAGGCAAGGAGCATATTAAATGAAGGATCCGCTACGTGAAACGCCTGCGCAATGGGGATCGCGCCGCGCAGCTCCACGATGGGAACCATTGCAATCACAAAACAGTACAGGTAGTGGTTCAGCATTTTAATTTTCCTTCCTCGTCTCTTAATCGTATGTCAGTAAGACTTTGGCCGGCAAAAGACGCCGGAGTCTCACCTGCATAGAAGTAGTCCCCGTCAGCCCAGAATTTCCTCCAGTGCCTTAACAACCGCCTTCATCTGAGTATTCGTCCCTATGGTAATACGCAGATACTCGCCGATCCGCGGCTTATTCCAGTGGCGCACAAAGATGTTCCTCTGCCGCAGCGCATCGAACAGCTCCTGTCCGCTGTGACCGGGGTGACGTGCGAACACAAAATTCGCCTTCGACTCCGGATAAACAAATCCAAGTCGTGTCAGTTCCTTTTCAAACCACGTTCGCGTTTCCACAATCTGTGATGTCAGCCGTTTAAAATAAGTCTCATCCTCCACGGCCGCCGTCCCCATGCGTATGGTCTGCAGATTCATCGTGTAGGAGTTAAAGGAAAACTTCACATCCTTCAGATATCCAATCAGCGTCTCATTGCCGATGGCAAAGCCGATTCGCGCGCCGGCCATGGCTCTCGACTTGGAAAAGGTCTGCACCACCAGCAGATTCTCATACTTGTCCAGCAGCGGAATAGCAGACACTGCACCAAAATCCACATATGCTTCATCCACGATCACAACCTTATCCGGATTGGCTGACACAATGCGCTCAATGTCTGACAGTGGCAGTTCTCTTCCGGTCGGAGCATTCGGATTCGGGAAAATAATGCCTCCTCCCGGTACCTCATCCCCCTTCCATGTTCCGGAGCCGGGTATATAGTCCTCCGGGCAGATCGTGAAATCCTCCTGCAGCGGCACCTGTGTATAAGGAATCCGGTACAGCTCCGCCCACACATCATAAAAAGAATAGGTAATGTCCGGAAATAAAAGCCGCTTGCCTGACGTGAAGAATGTCAGAAATGCCATTGCCAGCACATCATCCGATCCGACACCGACGAAAATCTGCTCCGGCCGAACCTGATAGCGTCCGGCCAGCGCCTGCACCAGCATAGATGCATTCATATCCGGATACAGACGCATCCTGTCATAGTCATCTGCCAGGGTCCTTGCTGCCTCCGCAACTCCCGGTGCCGGCGGATACGGGCACTCATTGGTATTCAGTTTAATAACATTCGGGTTCTGCGGCTGTTCGCCCGCCACGTAGGGCTCTACACGCCGCACATTTTCCTGCCAGTTCATATTTTCTCTTTCTGTGTCTGTTCAGCACCTGCCACATTTCAACGTGAACCCGCTGCTTGCAGACATATTCACGATTTGCTAACCTCTTTCTTCTGTCAACAGCGCCCTACTGCAGCACCTTCGAAAGGAAATCCTGCAGGCGCTGGTTCTGCGGATGTGCAAAGAACTCATCCGGCGTATTCTCTTCCTTGATCACGCCCTCGTCAATGAAGATCACCTTGGAGGCCACCTGTCTGGCAAACGCCATCTCATGCGTTACTACCACCATGGTCATGCCGGATTCAGCAAGCTCTGTCATAACCTGCAGAACCTCACCAACCATTTCCGGATCCAGCGCTGATGTCGGTTCATCGAACAGCATCACCTCCGGATTCATCGCCAGTGCACGGCAAATGGCGATTCTCTGCTGCTGACCGCCGGAGAGGGAATACGGATACACATCCGCCTTATCTTCCAGATTCACGCGGCGAAGAAGCTGAAGCGCCTTTTCCTGTGCCTCCTCCTTCGACATGATTCCGAGCTTGGTGGGTGCGAGAATGATATTGTTCATGATGGTCAGATTGTGGAACAGGTTAAAATGCTGGAATACCATTCCCATCTTCTGCCGCACCTTGTTGATGTCTGTATGCGGACCGTTCACATGAACATCATCCATCCAGATTTCTCCGCTTGTAGGCACCTCCAGAAGGTTCATGCAGCGAAGAAACGTGGATTTTCCACAGCCGGAGGGACCGACCAGAACGATCTTTTCACCCTTTTCGATTTCATAGTTGATCCCCCGAAGCACCTGATTGTCTCCGAAGGTCTTTTTCAGATCCTTTACGCGGATCATTGCCTTTTTATCCTCTGCCATTTGCGTTTCTCCCCTTCTCCTGTCTGTCAATGCTGGTCACGATGCCGCCTGTCGCTGGCACGAAGCTTATTTTCCCATATTCCGAAGAAGAAGCTCAGAATTTTCACCACCACAAAATACATAACTGCTGCTCCCAGAAGCGGCATCATGTACTCATATGTAGCCGAAGATACCTGATCCGATGCATGGGTGAGCTCAGAAAGTCCCACCGCTCCTGCGATAGAGGTTTCCTTCAGCAGGGTGATAAATTCATTCAACAACGAAGGGAAGCAGTTCTTAAATGCCTGCGGGAGAATAACCGCCATCATCGTCTGCATCTTGGACAGTCCCAGGGACCGCCCGGCCTCCATCTGGCCGCCGTCCACGGACTGAATGCCGCCGCGGATGATCTCCGCCACATAGGCGCCCGAATTGATGCCGAAGGCCATTGTCGCCACCAGGATCTTATTCTTCGAGGCAGCCATGATGACATTCCACATAATCAGAAGCTGAATCATCGTCGGTGTTCCGCGAATGACATCAATATATACGTATGCAATACGGGAAACAATCGTTCGCTTTCCGTTCTCTGTCCGCTGCATGTTTAAAAGGCACGCCAGCGTTCCCAGTGCAAGTCCAAGGCACGCCGCCAGAAGAGTCACCTCAATGGTATTCCCCAGGCCCTTTACATACAGCAGCCAACGGTCATTCTTAATAAATGCTTTAAAAAACTGATTGGCAAGTTCTGACATACAATCGTTCCCCTCTGTCCTTTTTAATGCCGCTGCCCTGCACTGCATCTGTACAAGGCCGCTGCAGCGCATCTTGTTCGCTCATACAATGCGCAGCATCTCTTTATTCTACCCTTGACGCCCTGATTTTGAAAAGAGGGTGCGAAGCTTCTGTGCTTCTCACCCTCTTTTGCATGTCTGTTTACAAATCAGGAACTGATTTTAGCTCGTTACTCTGCCTCGTAGCTGTTGATATACTGCTCCAGGAGCTGATCATAGGTTCCGTCTGCCTTCATATCAGCCAGTGCGCTGTTGATGGCATTCAGCATAACCTCATCATCCTTGGGCATTGCAATGCCGTACTGCTCTACATCAAAGTCAAATACAGAGCCCTCTACCAGCTGCAGCTCATCCGGATACTGGGCAACAAACGCTTCGCCCGGAACCTGATCGATAACAACGGCATCATCCTTGCCGTTTACCAGATCAAGAACTGCCTGATTGAAGCTCTTTACAGAAACAACGGCGCTGTCATTGATTCCGCGCGCAACGGTCTCACCGGTAGTTCCTGCCTGCACACCGATGGCCGATGCTGCTGCCAGATCCTCTGCAGTCTTGATGGTAGAATCCTTCGGCAGAAGAACAGCCTGTGTAGCATCGTAATAGGAATCCGAGAAGTTAACAGCTTCCTTTCTCTCCTCGGTAATGGTCATGCCGGTTGCGCCGCAGTCAATCTTGGTGCCGATTGCAGCAACGATTCCGTCAAAGTCCATGTCCTCGATGACAACGTTAACGCCAAGGCGCTTGCCGATCTCATTCATCATAGCTACGTCAAAGCCGGTTGCGTTGCTCTCGTTGGATGTAATGGCCTCGAAATCATCCGTACCGTCACCTACATACTCGAACGGAGGGAAGGTTGCATTCAGGCCAACGGTCAGCTCTCCGTCCGAAAGATACTTGGATTCGGAAAGATCAATTGCATCAGAAGCTGCCTCTGTAGACGCTTCCTCCGCTGCCTCGGTGGATGCCTCCTCAGCGGCCTCGGTTGTCTCCTCTGCTGCTGCCTCGGTGGATGCCTCTGCAGAAGCTGCTGTATCGGAAGAGCTGCTGCCGCAGGCTGCAAGTCCCAGTGCCATTGTACCAACAAGTAATGCTGCGATTGTTTTCTTCATAATAATAAATCCTCCTCTTTACAAATCACGTGACCATCCCTAAATCGCATCTCATGTCCGTCAATACAAGGCTACGATGTGCGACCAAAGCACATTCCCTTCAGACATTTAACATGCGTAATACGTGCTTTTTGAATAGTCATGCCTATAATAGGGAGTTTTATTCAAGGATACAATAGATAATGCAACAAATTTTCCTTTTTATTCATTATTACTTTTAGGCATTCAGTCCTAGCATTTCAATCAGAAGAAGCCAGGCCATGCCGTAATAGGTCACCACGCCCACCATGTCGGTGATGGTTGTGATCAGCGGTCCGGAGGCGACCGCCGGGTCCACGCCGATCTGCTTGAAGAACATCGGAATGACCGTTCCGACCAGGGAGGAAATCAGCATCGCCAGGATCAACGAAATCCCAATGCAGCCGGAGATTGCAAACGCGCCGCCGGGTGCCAGGTGCTTAAACAGCATCAGGTAGATGCCGATTCCCACAAGGGAAAGTGCCCCCAGACAGATGCCGTTGACAAGCCCCACACGGGATTCCTTAAAAATCAGATGGCGCTTTTGCCTGCCGCTAAGCTGCTCATCCATCAGAACCCGGATGGTCACTGCCAAGGACTGCGTTCCCACATTGCCGGACATATCCAGAATCAGTGACTGGAAAATCATAACAATGGTCAGCTGTGCCACGACGGCTTCGAACAGGCTGACTACGCTTGATACGCACATGCCAAGGACCAGGAGCAGCGCCAGCCAGGGGAGGCGCTTTCTGATACTCTTTGAAAGAGGCTCATCCAGATCCTCTTCATCGGACAATCCGGCGAGCTTTGCATAGTCCTCGCCCATCTCCTCATCCACAACCTCCACAATGTCCTGCGCCGTGATCACGCCCAGAATGTGATTGTCCTCGGACAGGACCGGAATGGATTCCTCAGAGTACTCCTTCAGTGTCTCCAGGCAGTCGTCGATCTTCTCATCCGCATACACATACGGATAGGCCGTAACGATCACATCCTCCAGAGGCGTCCCCTGCCTTGCAATGATAAGATCCTTCAGATCAATTTCTCCGTAAAAAACACCGTTCTCATCCAGCACATAAATTGAGGAAATGTTGTCGTGCTCCGCCGCCTGCTGCACCACCGAGGACAGCGCCTCCTTGATGGAAAGGTCAGAGGAGAGCGTGACGAAATTAGTTGTCATGCGGGAGCCAATGGTTTCCTCCGAATACGCCGCAAGACTGCGCAGCCTTGCTCTTGCATTCTCACTCATCAGTTCCATCCAGGCCTTTTTGGACGGGGAATCCGTATTTTTCAGAAGATCGACCGCATCATCCGGTTCCATCTTCTCCAGAACCTCCGCCGCCTTTCTCGGATCCATTTCCTGCAGACAGGTAATGGACTCGTCTTCCTCCAGATGCTCCACAACATCTGCCAGAAAGTCGCTGCCCAGGAGCCGGAAGAGCGCCTCGCGTTCCTTTTTCGTCAACGCCGGAATTACGGAAGCAATGTCGTTCTCGTGATAGTCCTCCAGCTTGTCTTGTATCACCTTCGGAGAGTTCTTGCTTCGGATGATCTGAAGGATTGCTTCCTCGTTCTGTCTCTGCGTATTCAGTTCCTTTACGCTCATGGCGCACCTCCTTTCACGGACATGCATGTCCGCAGCGATTCTGCCTGTATTGCCACAGCCATACTACGCACCCGGCCCGCCTGAGTCAACGTCAAAGTATGTTAAATGTTCGCCATAAAACATCCGGCATCACTCTGCACACCAGCCAAGCGACGGGTCCTGGCGGAGGTGTCCGATCTGGGGACGCCTCGCGGCTCCGTCCTCGGACCTAGCGGTGCTAAGCT
>CAVBQH010000049.1:0-17077 GCA_963597485.1 Acutalibacteraceae bacterium | reverse complement strand
CTATGCCATTATTCCGACCGGTGAGGGACTGTCTGCCCTAAAGAGCTTAAATCCTACGCTGCAAAAGGTTTATGACCGGATTGTACGGCGCTTTCTTTCCGTCTTTTATCCGGCCGCCGTGTTTGATAAAATGACACTGCAGGTGGGCATCAAGAAGGAAACGCTCACCGCATCGCTCCGCGTAAACCGGGAAAAGGGATACCTTGTGTGCCTGGAGTATGCATCCGCAGCTAAAAGTGCGGAAACGGATCCTCTGCAGACAAAGGAGAGCCTGCCGGAGAGTTCCCTTCCCTCGGAGCAGGCCGAAAAGGATGCCGAGGACGGAGCCGAAAACGCAAATCTGGAGGAGCTTATCAAGGCGCTTCGGAAAAAGGATCCTTTGACGCCGATTGCCTTCCAGCAAAAGGAGGGTGAAACCACGCCGCCCAAGCGTTATACCGGCGGCAGTATGATTCTGGCAATGGAGAATGCCGGACAGCTGATTGAGGATGATGAACTGCGGGAGCAGATCAAGGGCTCCGGCATCGGCACCAGTGCGACCAGAGCCGGAATTCTGGAAAAGCTGGTAGGCAACCAGTATTTAAATCTCAATGCCAAAACACAAATATATACGCCCACCCAGCTAGGAGAAATGATTTATGATACAGTAGCTATTTCGTTAAAGCCGCTCCTCGAGCCGAAGCTCACGGCCAGCTGGGAAAAGGGACTGACGCAGGTGGCTGAAGGTACAACAACGCCGGAGGAATACCAGGAGAAGCTAAACAGCTACGTCTCCCGGCGGACCAATGCCGTAAAGGCATCGGAT
The DNA here is from genome assembly GCA_963597485.1 of Acutalibacteraceae bacterium. Taxonomy (GTDB): domain Bacteria; phylum Bacillota; class Clostridia; order Lachnospirales; family Lachnospiraceae; genus CAG-791. The sequence goes on along the minus strand of CAVBQH010000049.1, from coordinate 16,272 downwards.
TACCGAGGCATTCTGCAGAACATGTATCGGGATTGCGCGCAGAATTACCCCAAGCCCATGCATTTTAAATCCAGATATTCCTACGCGAAGTCCGCCAAGGTGACGAAAAAGTCAAAGTAGCTATTCAGACATCGATTAAAAGCCAAAGGAGAATGTGACATGATTTCAGATTATACGATTGCCAATTTGCTGGAGCTGGAGGAATCCATCGCAGGAGAGGCCCTAAAGGCTTACACCTATCCATGGGAAGTCCTTCCGCACATAGAGGAAATCATCCTGGCACTGGGGGCGTCTCTTCCGGAGGATCGCTTTGAAAAGCGCGGCAAGAATGTATGGATTGCCAAGAGTGCTAAGGTATTTGACTCTGCCTATATTGCCGGTCCCTGCATCATCGATGAAGATGCAGAGATTCGTCAATGCGCTTTCATTCGCGGAAAGGCACTGGTCGGCAAGGGCTGCGTTGTCGGAAATTCCTGCGAGCTTAAGAATGTTATTCTGTTCAATAAGTGCGAGGTGCCGCACTACAACTATGTCGGCGATTCCATTCTGGGCTTTCATGCGCACATGGGCGCCGGCTCCATTACATCCAACATCAAGTCCGACCGCACCAATGTCGTGATTCATGACGGGGCGGAGAATGCACCGACCGGCCTTCGCAAAATGGGAGCCATTCTTGGCGACTGGACCGAGGTTGGCTGCAACAGCGTTTTGAATCCCGGCTCTGTTGTCGGCCGCCGTTCCAACGTGTATCCACTGTCCATGGTTCGCGGCTGCATTCCGGCCGGGCACATCTTTAAGGACAAGGATCACATTGCCGCAAAGCGCAGCTGAGGGAATGCATGAATGATACTGTAGAAACGGCCGGTCTTGGCGTATTTTTTGTCATCCTGCTTGCACTGACTGCCCTTTTGCTCATGCGTTCACAGCAAAAAAAGCGTGACCTTGCCATCGAAGCTGCGCTACGCGCCGGCTTTGGGCAAATTCCTTCCAAGCAAATGAAGGCAGAGCGCTATGCAAAGGTTCCGGCATTCTATCTTCGGCGAAAGGCGGCCGGCACGTTGGACAGTGATCTGGATGACATCACGTGGAATGACCTGGACATGGATGCGCTCTATGCGCGGATGGACTGCACGTTAAGTGCCGCCGGAGAAGAGTATTTGTATGCGCTTCTTCGAAGCCCGGCAGGAGAAGAGGGGGCGCCGCTGACCATTCCGCTTTCAGAAATCCGTTATTTTGAAGAGGATGCGCATTCCGGCCTTCGGCTGCAGCTGCAGAAGGCGCTGCATGCATTCGGATATACGGGGCGGTACTCCCTGTATGAATACCTGGATCTTCTGAAGGAGGCACCAAAGGAGAGTAATCTGGTGCATGTGCCTGCTTTTGTCCTTCCGACTGCCAGCCTTTTTCTGATGGTGTACTCGGTCCAGGCAGGAATCTTGTGCCTTGTAGGCTCTTTTATTCTCAATATGCTGACCTACTATCGGCGCCGCGGTCAGATTGAACCCTTTCTGACCATCTTCAGCTATCTCCTTCGAATGATGAAGTGTGCGCAGACGGTTACAGGCATCCATTGCCCGGCGCTGCAGGAGGAATGCGGGCGCCTTCGGGAGCTCGCACCTGTTTTTAGCCGGTTCAGGAGAGGAAGCTTTATTGTTCTTTCCGGGACAACCTCCTCCGGCGGAAATCCGGTGGATTTTCTTGTGGATTATATCCGTATACTCTTTCACCTGGATCTGATCCGCTTTAATACCATGCTTGCGCACTATTACGGACATCAGAAGGAGATGGAGGAGGCTCTTATTATCCTCGGGCGCATTGACACAGCAATCTGCCTTGCGTCCTTTGAAAAGAGCCTTCCTTATACCTGTGAGCCGTTTCTGAACCGACAGCCATCACAAGAAAAGCTCCTTCTTTCGCAGGTATATCATCCGCTTTTGGAACATCCGGTCCCGAACAGTTTAACGGTGACAAAACCGGTTCTTCTGACCGGCTCCAACGCGTCCGGCAAATCCACCTTTTTAAAGGCCACGGCACTTTGTGCCATCCTGGCGCAGACGGCCGGATTCTGCCCGGCCAGAGAATACCGCGGTGGCTATTTTGTCATTCGCTCCTCCATGGCGCTTCGGGACAATATCTCGGCAGGAGAAAGCTATTTTATGGCAGAAATCCGTTCGCTGAAGCGTATTGCAGATCTTGCAGTAAAGAGCAGAAGACCCGTTCTTTGCTTTGTGGATGAGGTACTGCGCGGAACCAATACGATTGAACGCATTGCCGCCTCCTCGGAGCTTTTAAAGGCACTCGCCGGGGCCGGCGTCGTTTGCTTTGCTGCCACCCATGACATCGAGCTTACAAAGCTTCTTTCCCCGGAATTTGCCAATTACCATTTTGAGGAAGAAATTAAAGACGGTGATGTCACCTTTTCCTATCAGATCAAGGACGGACCGGCAGTGACCAGAAATGCCATACAGCTTCTGGGTGCCACCGGGTTTGATCCGCAGATTATTAAAAATGCCGCCAGGCGGGCGGAGCGTTTTGAAGAAACGGGACAATGGATATAATGGATAAGATGCACGTAACAATTTACAGTGACGGCTCGGCCAGAGGCAATCCCGATGGGCCGGGCGGATACGGAGCGGTGCTCCAATACACAGACGGACATGGGGTTCTCCATGAAAAGGAGCTCTCCGAGGGCTTTAACCCGACCTCCAACAATCGTATGGAGCTTTTGGGCGCCATTGTTGCACTGGAGGCATTGAACCGTCCCTGCCGGGTGGATCTGTATTCCGATTCCAGCTATCTCATCAATGCCTTTCAGAAAAACTGGCTGTCCTCCTGGCAGAAAAAGGGCTGGAAGACCGCATCGAATACAAGAGTCAAGAATCAGGACCTCTGGAAACGGCTGCTGGCTGCTGCAGCGCCCCATGAAATCACCTGGCACTGGGTAAAGGGGCATGCCGGTCACGAGATGAATGAGCGGTGCGATGCGCTGGCTACCGCGGCGGCCGATGCCATGTACCAGATTAAAAAGCCAAACGTGGAGAGCGCCCCATAAGTAAAAGGAAGGCTGCGCAGCAATTACCGATTTTGGTAAATAGGCTCTGACAATTACACTGGAGATACTACCGTGAACAATACAAGCAATGAGAAAACCATACAGATTCTGTACCACAGCAAGGACATCGATCATTTAACCTACATTGACGGCAAGAGCGATTGGATTGACCTGCGCGCCGCCAGAGAATACGTACTAAAGGCAGGAGACTTTGCACTGATTGACCTGGGCATCAGCGTGAAGCTCCCGGATGGCTACGAAATGATTACTGCTCCCCGTTCCTCCACCTTCAAAAACTACGGACTTCTCCAGTCCAACGGAATCGGCGTTGTGGACGAATCCTACTGCGGAGACGGCGATATTCTGAAAATGCCGGTGTACGCCACCAGGGATACCGTTGTTCATGTCAATGACCGCATCTGCCAGTTCCGGATTCAGGAGCACCAGCCGCGCATCCATTTTGAAGAAGTGGAGTCCCTCGGAGGGACGGACCGCGGCGGCTTCGGCAGCACGGGCCGCAGCTAGCTGCGCTGCATCGCTGCCGATTTGTCAAACCAGTGACGGGTCCATGCTGTCTTGTGTTCCTTGCAGGGGCAGCGGCAGAGGAATATACTGTGAATATTCGGTGCCCAGCACATTCAGCCGGGCCCTAAGAGAAAGGATACATGAATTATGGCAGTAAAAATTAGAACGCGTTACGCCCCCAGTCCTACCGGCAGAATGCACGTGGGAAACCTTCGCACCGCATTGTATGCATACCTGATTTCCAAGCATGAGAACGGTGATTTTATTCTCCGCATCGAGGATACCGATCAGGAAAGGTACGTTGAAGGCGCGGTTGATATCATCAATCGTACCATGCAGCAGACGGGCCTTCTTCCGGATGAGTCGCCGGAGCTGGGCGGCCCGGTCGGCCCTTATGTACAGTCGGAGCGCGTAAAGAGCGGTCTGTACATGGATTATGCCAAGGAGCTTGTCGAGAAGGGCGAGGCCTATTACTGCTTCTGCACGCCGGAGCGCCTTGAAACGCTCAAGCAGGTGGTAGACGGCAAGGAAATCAGCGTCTATGACAAGCACTGCCTGCAGCTTTCCAAGGAAGAGGTTGCAGAGAATCTGGCCGCCGGCAAACCGTTTGTCATTCGTCAGAACAACCCCAGAGAGGGTTCTACTACCTTCCATGACGAGCTCTATGGAGACATCACCGTTGACAACAGTGAGCTTGATGACATGATCCTTATGAAGTCCGACGGCTTCCCCACCTACAATTTTGCAAATGTGGTGGATGATCATCTCATGGGCATCACGCATGTGGTGCGCGGCAATGAATACATTTCCTCCAGTCCCAAATACAACCGCCTCTACGATGCGTTTGGGTGGGAGGTTCCCAGGTACATCCACTGCCCGCTGATCACCGATGCTGATCACAAAAAGCTTTCCAAGCGCAGCGGCTATTCCTCCTATGAGGACCTGATTGAGCAGGGCTTTCTTCCGGAGGCTGTCGTGAATTTCATTGCGCTTCTTGGCTGGTCACCGGATTCGGATCAGGAAATTTTTACACTGGAGGAGCTGGTAAAGGCGTTTGATTACCATCGCATCGGCAAGTCCCCGGCCGTTTTTGACTACACCAAGCTCCGCTGGATGAACGGCGAGTATTTAAAGGCCATGGAACCGGATGCGTTTTATCAGCTGGCAGAGCCGTATCTGAAAAAGGTTCTGCATAAAGATACCTTAGATCTCCATGTCATTGCCGAGCTGGTCCGGACGAGAATTGAGGTATTCCCGGATATCGAAGAGATGGTTGATTTCTTTGAAGCGCTCCCGGAGTACGATGCTGCTATGTTCGAGAACAAAAAGCAGAAATCCACCTGTGAGGGAAGCCTTCAGATTCTTACCGACCTTCTTCCGGTTCTTGAAGGTAAGGAGACATTCACAAACGACGCACTGTTCGAGGTGCTTTCTGCCTATGCAGAAGAGAAGGAGCTCAAGAATAAAACGGTGATCTGGGCCCTTCGCATCGCCGTATCCGGAAAAGCTGTCACGCCTGCCGGCGCAACGCAGATTATGGAAATCATCGGAAAAGAGGATTCCCTTTCCCGCATCCGTACTGCCATTGCCAAGCTGCAGGCAGTCCATGCATGAGAATACGAATCCTTCCCAAAAGGAAGCGATCTGCCATTTCCGCGGCCCCTGCGAGGTTATCGCAGGGCCGGGGAGCGGCAAAACCTTCGTTCTTGTGGAACGGATTCTTCATCTGATCAGCAGCTGCAATGTCACGCCATCCGGCATTTTAGTGCTCACCTTCTCCAAGGCGGCCGCACAGGAGATGCAGGCGCGCTACCTTCAAAAGCTTCGGGAACTTTCCCGGGAGGCCCCATCAGCCCAATCACCTCCCATCCCCGGAAATGCCTCATCGGTTACCTTTGGAACCTTCCATTCGGTCTTTCTGAATATTCTTCAAAATTCATCCCCGGCGCATTATTCCATTCTCGATGACTCCCGCAAGCGAAGCCTTTTGCGCACGCTCTTTCTGCAGCACTGCGGGCGCTACCCAAAGGCGGAAGAGCTGGCAGACCTTTCTTCACTGATTTCCAAAAAGAAAACAGGAGAGTCGCCGCAGGATCTCTCAATCCCTGCAGTCCGCGACGGCCTTCCGGCGCCTGTCGCAGAAAATGAGTCTCTGTCTTTTTCTTCCCTGTTTGCCGATTATGAGGCATATCTTCAGGAGAATTCTCTTCTTGATTTCGATGATATGATTACCAAATGCGTTCAGCTCCTGCAGCAGGACGCAGGCCTCCGCGCGTTTTGGCAAAAGCGATTTCCCTTCCTACTGGTGGATGAGTTTCAGGATATCAATCCGGAGCAGTTTGAAGGCGTCCGGATTCTGGCAGGAGAGGATGCGAACCTCTTTGTTGTCGGTGATGATGATCAGAGCATCTATGCCTTTCGCGGTTCCAACCCGGGAATCATGATCGGCTTCTCCAAGGCCTATCCCGGTACCCATTCGATTACACTGTCGGTCAATTACCGAAGCCTTCCGCCTATTATCACCTGCGGACAAAAGGTTATTACACAGAACAAAACAAGACTGCCCAAGACCGCCGTTGCCGCCAGGCAAAATACGGACTCGCAGCAGCCAGCTATGGATGCCTGCATGCGGCTTCTGGCTTTTCACGATGAAAAAGAAGAGCAGAACTGGATCCTCCGGCAGCTGCAGTCGGCAGCGCCGGAAGAACTGCATTCGTCTGCTGTCATTCTCCGCTCCAATGCACAGCTCCTGGAATGGGCATTCTTTTTGGAAAAGGCCGGGATTTCCTGTCGTTTTTTTACCGGCGTCAATCAAAACAGCGGAAGGATGTCCTCGAAAACCGCTCATAAAAACGCCGGCAGTGCCGGCGCACTCTGTTCCCTTTCGGCGCCGCAGGCCAGGCACCTTCTTTCGAAGGCGTCGTCCGTGCTGGAGGCGGCCGCCGGGTACTACCGGCTCTCCGAAGAGCTCGCAGCAGGAAGCATAAAACGGGCGGACCTTTTTTTAATCATGAATCAGCCGGAGCGATGCCTTCTTCGCCGCAAATTCCAGGAAGAGACGTACACGGAAGCCGCACTTCTTGCGATTTACCCCGTTCACTCCCTGGAACATCGCGCGCTGCAAACCCTTTGCCGGGATCTTAAAACGCTGCAGCGTCTCTCACCCCTTCGGTCCCTTACCTATCTTCGCGGCATTCTCTGCCCAGCAGACAAAGAGGAAGATTTCCGTCTTCTATGGGAGGCGCTGTTTCTGCTGCTTCAGGAGAAGGACCCGGCGCTTTCCCATCGCACGCCTTCTTCCCTTTGCGAAGTTCTTTTAAAGATAATGCCCTGGGATCTTGTTTTACAGATCGACAAGCTTGCAGCGGCCAAACAAAATAATGCGTCTGCTGCCGATTCTCCGGCTGGCAGAGACGGAATTCTTCTCTTAACCATGCATGCCAGCAAGGGTCTGGAGTTTCATACTGTATACCTTCCGGACCTGAATGAGGGACTCTTTCCCGGGCGCCATGCCCAAACCGAGGAAGCCATTGAAGAGGAGCGGCGCCTGTTCTACGTGGCCATCACAAGAGCAAGGGACCGCCTGAATCTGATGTACCTGTGCGGCACACCTGAAAATCCGCGGCGCCCGTCACGGTTTCTTGCACCGCTGGGCGTGCACCCTTGGGAGTGAAGCTACCTATACCGTAACTATTCAGAGCCCATTCGCAAAATCGCAGCTGCGCAGCCTTCCTTTTGCTCATATGGCGTTCTCGCCAAATTGAGGAGGGCGAGGCCGGGAGGGATGGAACTGGCGATTTTGGGGATTCGCAGTTGGATTCTCATGTGAGGAGCGGATTCGCCTGCCCGACAGGAGCGCAACCTGTTTGAGCCCAAGACACGGGCCTTCCGAAGGAAGACCCGTGGACGGACGAGTTTTGCGCGGATCGGGCGTTTGGCGAAGGAGGGCCGAACATAGAGAATCCCTGCGGATCCAACATGAGCCAGAGCCACCCTCCCGACTCGCCCGCAGGCAATTAGAAGAAGCAGATGCACGTCCTTCCTCTCCATGGTACAATGGTATGATCTATCGATCACCTACAAAGGAGGCTGCAGATGACTCACACGCTTGCGGCATCACCCGCCTATACTGTCCGCCCGGGGACCATGGTTCTGCCGGACGGCATTATTTTCAGTGCCGTTTTTCATGACTGCCGCAAATGCGGCCTTCTTTTATATCATTTGCCGGATCTGTCGGTAACCGACATCCCCTTTACGGACGAATACCGTTACGGAAGCCTCTACTCCGTGAAAATTGACGGCATTTCGCCGTCCGAATGGGGCTATCGTTATTACACAGACAAGGAGACCTTCTGTGATCCCTACGCAAGGGAGCTTCTTCCTGTCACGATCCCTTCCGATAAGGCCCCGGCATTCGAGCAGCGCATCCTGCTTTCCAGACCCTTTACCGCTCCGGAGAACACGCTGCCAGCCTACGGAAGCCGCAGGAAGCGTCCCTGGGGAGAGCGTATTTTGTACTGTGTCCACCCCAGCGGCTTCACGGCGTCCAGGACCTCAAAGGTGGCACATAAGGGGACATTTCGCGGCATTACAGAACGGATTCCGTATCTTCTGGAGCTGGGCATCAATGGTATTGAACTCATGCCGGTATACGAGCTTCGGGAGCGCCCTGCATCACCGGGAGACTCCACCGAGGAGGGAGCTGCGGTCAAAGAGAATTACTGGAATTTCGGAGAGGGCTCTTATTTTGCCCCGAAGCGAAGCTACGCACAAAAGGGCGCAAAGGACATGACCGTCTCCGGCGGCGCCTGCGCAGAGGAAGAGACCGTAAAGCCCCTTTCACGGCGTGTTCTTAAGGCCTCGCCTCAGAAAGAATTCGCGGATATGGTGGACGCGCTGCATGCGGCCGGCATTGAGGTGTTCCTGCAGCTGTACTTCCCGGATAATGTTACCATACAGACGCAGCTTGAAACGGCCCGCTTCTATGTGACGCACTACGGCATCGACGGTTTTCACCTGAAGGGGAATGCATCGGCGATTCAGACCATTGCTTCTGACCCCATGCTCAGTGACACGGCACTTTTCTATTACAGCTTCCCCTACGAGGAACTTCAGAAAAAGGACCGGGAGAACCCCGTCACCGGCAAGCCGTCCGTACAGCACCTTTGCGAGTACACCGATCATTTTCAGACCCTGGCCCGGCGCTTTGTAAAGAGCGACAATCATGTCCTTCGCGAGTTTATCCGCGAGTTTGTCACGGTTCCGGCAGGGCACGGGAGTGTTCACTACATTGCCAACTACGAGGGCTTCACCCTCATGGATCTGGTGTCCTACAACTGGAAGCACAATGAGAAAAACGGTGAGGACAACCACGACGGAAATGATACCAACTGGAGCTGGAACTGCGGCGTTGAAGGTCCCAGCCAGAAAAAAGACATCCGTGTACTGCGAAGACGCCAGATGCGCAACCTCCTGGCCTTGAATTTCCTGGCACAGGGAACACCGCTCCTTCTTGCAGGTGATGAGCGCTGCAACAGTCAGGACGGAAACAACAATCCCTATTGCCAGAACAATGAAACCGGCTGGCTAAGCTGGAAGGAAACCAAGGACACGAAGTCCATGCTGGATTTTACCCGGAAAATTCTGGTCTTCCGAAATGCCCACGGCGTTTTTGGACGCAATCAGCCCTTTGGCTTTAACGATCCAAAAGCAATCGGATATCCGGACATTTCTCTGCATGGGAAGGAGGCCTGGAAGCCGGATCTTTCCGGATATTCCCACACTGTCGGTGTTCTTTTCCCTGAACAGTATGCCGAAACAAGTCCCCGGGATGCCTTTTTGTATCTGGCCATCAACATGCACTGGCATGAGCAGCGCCTGGCGCTTCCAAAGCTTCCTCTTGGCTACCGCTGGAAGAAGGTTGCCGATACCTTTCTGGAGGAATCCTTCCTGCAGGATCCGGAACCCCTTTCGGATTCGCGCGCAGTCAGTGTTCGCGGACGCTCGATCCAGATTCTGGAGGCAGTGTTTGACGCTGAGCTGAAAAAGGAGCAGGAGAAGGCAGAGCAGGCCAGAAGGAGCAAGCTTCCAAAGCCTTCCAAAGAGAAGGACAAATCGTAACTATTCGGAAGGACCCACGAAGTGATACCACGCATAACGCTGCGCAAGGCCATTGCGCATTTTAAAACCATTACGCATCACCGGCACATTGTGTGCCGGGAATGCTTTGCCGTCGGGCTGTACTGGCAGGGACTTACGCATGATCTTTCCAAGTACAGCCCCACCGAATTCCTGGTCGGCGCACGATACTACCAGGGAACAAGATCCCCGAACAACGCGGAGAGGGAGGCCATCGGCCTCTCCACCTCCTGGCTTCACCACAAGGGACGAAACCGTCACCATTACGAGTATTGGATGGATTATTGTGCAAGACAAACCGGCGGCATAAACGGCTCCGGCATTATCGCCTGCCGTATGCCGCTTCGTTATGTCATTGAAATGTTCATGGATCGGATCGCCGCCTCCAAAACCTATAACGGCGCAGCTTACAAGGATACGGATCCTTTGGACTATTATCAGAGGGGCAACACCAGCCGGTTTCTGCATCCGGATACTGCAAGGCTCTTAGAGAGCCTTCTTGAGCTTCTGGCACAGGAGGGAGAGACCGCTGCGTTTGCGAAGGTCAAAGAGATTTTGGCAAGGGGGAGCTACTAATGCATGCGGCGCGTAAGCCCGAAAATAACCTGTCCTCTGCCGGGCTGGGCCAGAAAGGCAGCAATGTGACCATGGAGAACGCCATTACCGCTGTTCTGACCGATTTAAACCGGCAGCGTATCGGAATCGGCATGCAGATGGAAAAGTCCACCCATGCCATTCTCAAAAACTACAAGGACCCGGAGCCTTCCCATCAGGAGGTACCGGTTGGGAATTATATCGCCGATCTTTGTGATCCGGCCGCACATACGATCACCGAAATACAGACAGCGAATTTCGGCGCAATGAAGGACAAGCTGAACGCCTTTCTAAAGGACTACAAGGTTACCATTGTGCATCCCATCCCGCACAGGAAGACCGTCTGCTGGATTGATCCGTCGACGGGTGAGGTCTGCGCAGAAAATCCTTCGCATTTTATCGGCAGCTTTTACGAGGTTTTCCGCGAACTGGCGAAAATAGAAACCTTCCTGACCGATCCCAATCTCGTGATTGAGCCCCTCCTTCTGGATCTGAAGGAGTACCGTATGCAGGACGGCTGGGGCAATAACGGCAAACGTGGCTCGCACCGGTTTGACCGCATCCCTTCCGGGATTTATGATGATCTGGTTCTTGCAAAGCCGGAGGATTATACCGTTTTTTTGCCGCAGGGAGACCTTGCAAAGGCCCTGCCGGATCCGTTCACAACCAAAGATTTAGAACGCGTTGTCGGCATTCACCGGAAATCACTCCAGTACTCCAGCGTGCTGCGCGTCCTGACAACGATGGGCGTAACCGAGCGCGTTGGCATGACAGGAAGCCGTGCGTATCAGTACCGCATACGGATTCCCAATGAGACCGGGCGGGACTTTTGCAGGAGCAGGACCCGTCGCCTCACAGGTCAGTCGCTAATCCAGCAAGTATCACAAGGAGAATAACAATCATGGCAGTTATACATTTTGATCAGGAACACATGACAGAGCGGTTTGTCCGCTATGCCGGCATTTATACCCAGTCCAAAGAAGGCGTTCCGGATACGCCCTCCACACCGTGCCAGTTCGATCTGGCACGGCTCCTGCGTCAGGAGCTGCAGGAGATGGGCGCCTCTGAGGTCTATCTGGATGAGGAGAAGTGCTACGTCTATGCAACCATTCCGGCCTCCATACCAAAGGCGCCGCAGGAGCTTCTGGATGCCAGAGAGGATGCCGTATCAAAGCGGCGGGAGAATCTTGCTCCCATCATCGGGCTTGCTGCGCATATGGATACCTCCGATGCGGTCGATGCCAGCAGTCATCCGTTCATTCATCCACAGGTTACGCGAGATGAAGAGGGCAATGCCATCATTACATCGGACGGCACGACGGTGCTCGGCGGCGATGATAAGGCCGGTGTCACGCAGATCATGGAGGTCGCTGCCTTCCTTCTGCAGCATCCGGAGATTGCCCATGGAACGGTTCGCATCATGTTTACGCCGGATGAAGAGGTCGGCAACGGAACGCTTCACATGGATCCGAGCCGTTTCGCCGTGGACTATGCCTATACCGTTGACGGCGGCGGAGCCGGAGAGCTTGAATATGAGAACTTTAATGCAGCTTCGGCGTTCATTGATATTCAGGGCGTTTCCACGCATCCGGGAAGCGCAAAGGACAAGATGATCAACGCACTTCTCCTGGCTATGGAGCTCCAGAGGCTTCTCCCGCAGGCAGAGCGCCCGGAGACCACCGAAGGGTATGAGGGCTTCTATCACCTGGAGGGACTTTCCGGAACGGCCGATGAGGCCCACATGGAATACATCATTCGGGACCATGACAGGAACCGCTTTGAGGCGCGCAAGCTTGTGATGAAGGAAGCGGCTGAATCAATTCAAAAGCGTTATCCGAAGGCACAGATTGTCTGCAGGGTGGAAGATTCCTATTACAACATGGCTGAGAAAATAAAGCCGCACATGCATCTGGTGGAGAATGCCGTCCAGGCCATGGAGGCCATTGGCGTAACTCCCTGCGTGCAGCCGATCCGCGGTGGCACGGACGGCGCCAGGATGAGCTTTATGGGAATTCCGTGCCCCAACCTTTTCACAGGAGCCTACCAGTATCACAGCAAGGATGAGTATGTGCTTGCAAAGGAAATGGTACTCGGCGCCGAGACCGTTCTGCGCATTCTCAATGCGTATGCAGCCTATACTCTGGACGAGGAATAAATCACATGAATGAAACTACAGCATCTTCCAAAACGCCGCGTATGCCCATGCCGGTTAAGCGCCCCCAAAAGGAGCGGGAAGCCGCATCCAAAGAGGAGCTTCTTCGGCAGGAGGAGTATCTTGCCAAATCCAGGATGTACACGGCGCAGCTGGCCGGACTTCTTGGCAGAACGCCAACCTTTCACGTACACAATTTCGGTTGTCAGATGAATGCCAGGGATGCAGAGAAGCTATCCGGCATTCTTTGCTCCTCCGGTTACGAGGAAATCGATGAGGAATCGGCGGATTTTGTCATTTACAACACCTGCACGGTCCGCGACAATGCGGATCAGCATTTCTTCGGGCGACTCGGTCGAGCAGCCCATTATAAAAAATACAATCCCTACATGAAGATTGCCGTCTGCGGCTGCATGACGCAGGAGGAGAGTGCCGTTGCCAGGATAAAAAAGAGCTATCCCTACGTGGATCTGATCTTCGGCACGCACAATCTGTTCTGCTTCCCGCAGTACCTGTGTGAGGTATACGAAACCAAAAGCGGCGCCTTTGACGCAAAGGGACACAAGGTCACCAGCCTTTGGGATGCAACGGATGAAATCGTTGAAGATCTTCCGGTTCAGCGCAAATACTCCTACAAGTCCGGCATCAACATCATGTTCGGATGTGATAATTACTGCACATACTGCATCGTTCCCTATGTGCGGGGGCATGAGCGAAGCCGTGAGCCTAAAGACATCCTGCGTGAATGCGAGCGGCTTGCTGCTGACGGCGTTGTAGAGGTGATGCTGCTGGGACAGAATGTCAATTCCTACGGACGGGATCTGGAAACGAAGTGCACCTTTGCCGAGCTCCTTTCCGCTGTGTCCGAAGTGAAGGGCATCAAGCGCGTCCGCTTTATGACACCGCACCCAAAGGATATGGGGCGCGACGTTCTGGAGGTCATTCGGGATCATCCGAATATTGCAAGGCACATCCATTTCCCTCTGCAGTCCGGATCCAATGAGATCCTGCGCCGAATGAACCGCCGTTATACCAGAGAGGAGTTTCTGGAGGGTGCAGCCATGATCCGCGAAATCGTGCCGGACGCCGCGATTACGACCGACATCATTGCCGGCTTCCCGGGTGAGACCGCAAAGGATGCCGATGACACCATTGATGTCATCAAAAGGGTTGCATTCGACAATGCGTATACCTTCATCTATTCCCCGCGTAAGGGAACCCCTGCTGCCTCCATGCCGCAGGTACCCAAGGAGGAGGTGCAGCAGAACTTTGACCGGATTCTGGCCGCCGTTCAGACCTGCGCAAGGGAGCGGGCCGCAGGACTTTCCGGACGCACTTTGACCGCTCTTGCCGAGGAGGTCGGAACCCAGGATCCGTCCTACATCACCTGCCGCCTTTCCAACAACGTGATCGTACATGTCAAGGGAGATGCCTCGATGATCGGACACTTCTATGATGTGCGGCTGGACGAGTGCAAGGGCTTTTATTATTTTGGTACCGCACTTGGTGAGAACTCCAAGGGGTACTGATCCACAAAAGGTAATTGTTAAGCACCAAAGAAGAGTGATTTTATGTCTTTTCCTAACATTGAAGATGTATCCCCGATGATGCAGGAGTATCTGCGCACCAAAAAGCAATATCCGGAGTGCCTTCTGTTCTACCGGCTGGGCGACTTTTATGAGATGTTCTTTGACGATGCGCTGACCGCATCCAAAGAACTCGAGCTTACCCTCACCGGCAAATCCTGCGGTCTGGCCGAGCGCGCACCGATGTGCGGCATTCCGTTTCACGCCGTCGACATCTACATCGCAAAGCTCATTGAAAAGGGCTACCGCGTCGCTATCTGCGAGCAGGTAGAGGATCCGAAGCTTGCCAAAGGCCTTGTGAAGCGCGAGGTGACGCGCATTGTAACACCGGGCACGAACGTGAGCCCCGAGACTCTCGATGAGCACAAAAACAACTACATCCTCGCCATCTTTTATGACGCCGCCGGTGCCCTTGCAGGCATTGCCGTCAGTGATATTTCCACCGGTGATTTTCTGGCAACGCAGGTAAACGGAACACAGAAGATCCTGGATGAAATTCAAAAGTATATGCCATCGGAAATCGTCTGCAACGAGGCATTCATGATGAGCGGCATCGATGTAGGCGATTTAAAGAACCGCCTTTCCATCACCATCAATACGCTGGATCCGCACTATTTCAACGAAAATGACTGCCATGAAATCCTGCTGCGTCATTTTCACGTTTCAAGCCTGCTGGCGCTTGGCATCGATGATCTGAAGGCAGGCACGCTTTCGTGCGGCGCGCTTTTGCGGTATCTGTACGATACACAGATGAATGATCTGTCCAACATCACGCGGATTGAAGCCTACCTTGCCGGCAAGTACATGCTGCTGGATACGTCCACGCGGCGCAATCTCGAGCTGACGGAGACGCTTCGGGAAAAGAAGGTCCACGGATCCCTTCTGTGGGTGCTTGATAAGACCAAAACCGCCATGGGTGCCCGCCTTCTGCACCAGTTTCTGGAGCAGCCGCTGATCGATGCCGGCGAAATTGAGAAACGCCTCGACGCGGTTGAGGCACTCTCAGCCCAAAGCGTCGACCGGGATGAGCTGCGGGAATATCTCTCACCGGTCTATGATCTGGAGCGTCTTCTGACAAAGATCAGTTACGGCAGTGCCAATCCGAGGGACCTTGTAGCCTTCCGGGAATCGCTTCGCATGGTGCGTCCCATCCGCCAGGTGCTTTCCGGCTTTGAGGGCGAGGAATTCCGCCGCATTCTGGAGGACCTTGGCGATTTCGATTCTCTGGTAGAAAAGCTGACCGCAGCCATCTCGGATGATCCGCCGCTGGCAATGAAGGAAGGCGGCATCATCAAGGACGGCTATCTTCCGGAAATCGATGCCTTCCGGGAGGCCAAGACCGGCAGCAAGGATCTCCTTGCCAGGATGGAAGAAACTGTGCGCGAGCAAACCGGCATCCGCGGCCTCAAAATCAAGTACAACAACGTCTTCGGATATTTCTTTGAGGTTACGAATTCCTTTAAGGATCTTGTGCCGGATACCTTCGAGCGCAAGCAGACGCTGGTCGGCAGCGAGAGGTATACAACCCCCGAACTCAAAGAGCTTGAGGCCAGGATTCTCGGGGCAGAGGATAAGCTAAACGACCTCGAATACGAAGAGTTTGACAAGCTGCGCAAACAGATCGCCGGACGCGTTGTGGAGATTCAAAAGGCAGCCAAAGCCATTGCCTACCTGGACGTCTATGCTTCGCTGTCTCTTACCGCAGAGCGCGGCAGATATGTTCGCCCGCACTTAAATGATAAGGGGCTGATCCGCATCAAGGAGGGCAGACACCCTGTTGTCGAGCGAATGATGTCCGGCGATTTTATCTCCAATGACACCGTCCTTGACAGCAAAAAGGACAGCATTGCCGTGATCACCGGCCCCAATATGGCCGGAAAGTCCACCTACATGCGACAGGTGGCGCTGATCTGCCTGATGTGCCAGATCGGATCCTTTGTGCCGGCTGCCTCTGCAGACCTTTGCGTAGTGGACCGTATTTTTACCCGTGTCGGCGCCTCTGATGACCTTGGAAGCGGACAGTCAACCTTCATGGTGGAGATGAACGAGGTGGCGAACATTCTTCGCAACGCAACGCCTAAATCGCTTCTGATCCTCGATGAAATCGGACGCGGCACCTCCACATTTGACGGCCTCTCGATCGCCTGGGCCGTTGTGGAGTATATTGCCAACCGCAAGATTCTGGGTGCCAAAACACTCTTTGCCACCCATTATCACGAGCTGAC
>CAVBQH010000048.1:0-17248 GCA_963597485.1 Acutalibacteraceae bacterium | reverse complement strand
CTAGTACATCGATTTTTAAATAACTGGCCTAACTAACTGGCCCTTTTTCCTGATTGCACGTGTCAAAAATCCTCAGCGTAGCCCGCTACGCCTACGTTTTTTGACACGCACCCTCAGAAAAAAGTTCTGCGTTATTAGGCCAGTTATTTTGCAAACGATGTACTAGATACATAAATCGTCACTTGTACTGAAAGAACAGCTTAAACTTGTGCATATATACAAAAAACATCGAAGTGTCAAAACAGATATTGCAACCAACTGGCCAACAACTTATTATGACGTATAACACGTGAGATATGACATGTCATAACAGGAAGCCTGAGGGAAGGAGTAAGGATTACCTATGGAGAGTACGTTTGACGAGGGCGTAGATCGCCGCGGGACAGCGTGTATCAAGTGGGACTTTCAGGAGGCGGATTATGGCAGGAGCGGTCTTTTGCCATTTTCCATTGCGGATGCGGATTACTGCACCTATCCGCCGATCCTCGAGACGCTGAAGAAACGCATTGATAACGGGGTCATCGGCTATACGGACCTGGACAAAAACTATCTGGATGCGATTGCCGGCTGGTGTGAGAGACGTCATGGCTGGAAGATTGACAACAGCTGGATCGTGCCGACGGGCGGCATCGTACCGGCCATGGCGAATGCCATCGAGGCTTTTACGAATCCGGGAGATGGTGTGATTGTGCAGCCACCGGTGTATGATCCGTTTTATTCGATTGTACGAGCCACCGGGCGTAAGATGCTGGAAAACGATCTGATTCTGGATGAGAACGGATATCGGATGGATTATGACGGATTGGAGGAGTACTGCAGAAACGGAGCCAAAATCCTGATGATGTGCAGCCCGCATAATCCGGTCTGCCGTGTCTGGACCAGAGAAGAGTTGGAGAAGGTGGCGGATATCTGCCACAGATACGGAACCATCGTGATCAGCGATGAAATCCACTGGGATTTGATCCTTGGCGGGCGCAAGCACGTAACAATGGGAGTATTCACAAAGCTGCAGGAGCGGCTGGTGGTCTGCACGAGCTGCAGCAAGACCTTTAATATTGCGGGCCTGGAGACATCAAACCTGATTATACCGGGCAAGGAACTGCGGGAAGTCTATCAGAATTACCTGTATTCCCGGTATCTGTTTTGTCCGAATACGCTGGGGCTTCTGGCTGCGCAGACAGCCTGCAGCGGAGGCGATACCTGGGTAGACGAGGAACAAGAGTTCCTTACACGCAATGCAGAGCTGGTATGCAGCTATATGGAGGAGAAGCTGCCGAAGGTAAAGGTGGCCAGACCGGAGGGAACGTATCTTCTGTGGTTTGATATGACCGCTTACGGCAAGAGCAGCGAAGAGCTTGTGGCAAGGATCGCTGAGGCCGGAGCCGGACTTAATGCCGGAAATCACTACGGCAAGAAGTACGACGGCTATGTTCGAATGAATGTTGCTTGTCCGAGGCAGCAGCTGCTGGATGGCCTTGAATGCATCAGGAAAGCACTGGATCAGATAGAACAGGAAGGAGCTTGAAACCATGGCAGAAGAGAATAAACAGGGAGAACTGAAAAAGGTTCTGGGACTTGGCGATTTGATGGGAATCGGCATCGGACAGATCATTGGTTCCGGAATTATGTCATTGACCGGAATATGCATTGCGATGACGGGAGCCGGTACTCCGCTGGCCTTTCTGATTGCGGCAGCACTTGTCATTTGTCCGAACATTGTACTCGCAGTCCTTGGCAGTGCGGTTCCTGCTACCGGCGGAATGTATACCTATGTGCGTGATTACATTGGGAGGAAGACCGGCTTTTTTTACCTGGCGCTCCTGGTCGCGGGACAGCTGGTGCTGGCGATGTTCGCAATTACATTTGCGACGTATTTTTGCGGACTGATCCCCGGAATGAACACAACAGCCGTGGCATTTGGCATCCTTACGCTGTGCTTTATCATGAACATCATAGGCGTTGAGATGGCGGCAAAGCTCCAGAACATTCTCGTTATTGTTCTGATCGCTGCGATGGCTGCCTTCATCTTCTTCGGTATGCCGAAGGTGAATTGGGATACGTTTGCCGGAGGATTTTCGGCATTCATCCCCAATGGTTGGTCGGGCCTTCTGACCGGTGCAAGTCTTCTGACCTTTGCGACCGGCGGAGCAGAGTTTCTCAGCGAGCTTGGCGGTGAGATGAAGAATCCGGGACGGGATCTTCCCCGTGCTATGATCGGCAGTACGGTTATTGTTGCAGTAATTTATGCATTTATCGGAATCGTTGCGGTTGGCGTACTGCCGGTTGATCAGGTGGCTGGAGAGAGCCTGATTCTGGTGGCTAAGGAAATTTTTCCGGCACCGGTTTACGTATTCTTCATCGTGGGCGGCGGTATGTTCGCCGTTGCATCAACGCTGAATGCAACCTTCACCTGGTGCACCAAGGGACTTTTGATCGCGGCAGAGGAAGGTTGGCTGCCGAAGCAGGCTGCCGCGATCAATAAAAAGGGAACACCCTGGGTACTGCTGACGATTTTCTATATTGTCGGCGCAGTGCCGATTCTGATGGGACTGGATCTGACCACAATTTCGCTGTTGGGCAACGGCGTGTCCCTGATCTATGTGTTGTTCCCGATTTTCACAGGCTATTTGATCTACAAGAAGAATCCGGAGGCGATGGCAAAGTCCAGCTTCAAGGTGCCAAAGCCTGCGCTGATGGTACTGACTACGATTGCACTGGCAGGCTATGTGGTAGCTGCTGTCTTGAATTTTAGCGACATTGCCAATGCATGGAAGCTGATCGTGGGCTATAGTGTGGTGGTAATCATTTACGCATTCCTGCGGGAGAAACATGTGACCGGAAAGAATTAGAAGCAGCAGGAATGGAAGGAGCTCTCTGCACGACGCGGAGGGATAAAAGAAGGTAGGGAGTATTTTCCATGCTGCAGAAGGTTCAGAATCCGACAACATTGTACGAGCAGGTTGTGGAGCAGATCAGAGACCAGATTGTAAAGGGAGTATATCAGAAGGGTGATATGCTCCCCAGCGAGAAGGAGCTGATCGCCATGACCGGCGTCAGCAGAATCACGGTACGCGAGGCATTAAAAACGCTGGCGGAAGTGGGAATGATCGAGACCAAGAAGGGGAAGGGGAGCTTTGTCCTGGTGGATGCATGCGACCTTACACCCTGTGATGAACGGCGGCAAAAGCAGCTGGAGTACCGGGAGCTGTTCCTGGACTCCAGTCGGACGAGGCTGATCCTTGAACCCGGAATTGCCAAGGCGGCGGCCCTGTATGCAACGGACGAGGATATAGAAGCCATCGAGCATTCTCTTTCTAAGACGGAGCAGATGTATGCTGCGGCCGATCGCATCGAGGGCTTTCATTATGAGGTGGCAAGAGCAGCACACGCGTCGCTTTTGCTGGATCTTATGAGTGAGCTGCTGAAAAAGGAACGGGAGTATGAGGAGAGATACCAATCCATCCTGTATCTTATAACGCCGGATCATCAAAAGCGGATTGGAACAGAAATGCTTCTGCAGCATCGGAAAATTCTGGATGCAATCAAGAGACATGACGCGGAATTTGCTTACTTTTACATGACGGAACACATGAATTATGTGATTCATTCTTATGAGGAGTATTTTGACCGCTTCCTGTCCTGACAGAAGAAGGATAGATGAAAATAACAGAGAAGAAGTATTATTCCTGGCTGCTGGTGGTGGTGTATTCATTACTGGGGATTTTCTTTCCGGCAGCCGTGACGCAGTTCAGTATGGTGGTAACGGATGTTGCAAAGGCATTGCAGGTGGACCGTCAGGTGGTCCTTTTGGCGGACAGTACGCGGGCCGTCTGCCTGGTGACGGCAATGTTTTTGTCCAGCTATGTGTACAGGCGGTTCGGACTGCGAAAGACAATGGCGCTGGGGCTTTTGTGCCAGATTCTGCCACAGTTTGTCGTGCCGCTGGCTATTCGGTTTCAATGCGTACCGATGCTGTTCGTGCTCAAGGGAATGCAGGGATTGAATGCAATGGCGTTTCCGCTGTATATTTCAACCATTGCCGTTTGGATGGACAGGCGCTATGTTGCGCTTGCTACTGCCATATTTAATGGAAGCTTTATGGCCGGCAGCGGGATCGGCGCATGGATATCGGGTAAAATCGTTCCCGCACTTGGCTGGGAGGCATCCTTTTATGCAGTCGGCGGCATTTGCCTGGTGTTCGCAGTCCCGGCACTGCTGCTGACGAGGGAAAAGCCGGAGCAAATTGCGGCACGGGTCAATTCGCCTCAAAAGCAAAAAAAGGACTCCGTCTATGGCACCATCATTCGCCAGCCATTGACCTGGATCCTGGTTGCGTCGTTGATGGCCAATACGTGGGTGTGCCAGTCGGTGACGGTGGATATGTCCGTTTATGCACAGAGCATCGGATATGACTATGGATTAACCGGTAATCTGATGCTGATGATCAGCGTGGTAACAGTAATCGCGTCCATGCTGGCCGGCGGTGTATCGGATTGGTTTGCGGCACGGGCCAGGAACCGGACACACTCCCGCTGCCTTATCATGGGCCTTGGCTATGCGCTGAGCCTGATCGGAGGATTGTTTCTTCCGGCTGCGGCGCAGACGGGCTTTTACGGGCTGGCTGCGGCGGCGTGCCTGATGATGTTCGGCGCCAACTGGGGAATGGGCGTGTTCTATGCGCTTCCGGTAGAGCTTTATCCGGAGAAGGATAATGTGGCGGCAACGGCGTTCTGTACCGGTGCATCCAACATCCCGAATCCGATTGCGCCGATGGTGGTCGGTGTCATCTTGGGTACCGGCGGACACTGGACAGCGGCGTGGCTGACCTGCGCGGCAGCATCGGCGATCAGTATGGCGGCAAGCTTTGCAGTTCCGCATTGCAGCAGGAAAAATATGCAGTAAAATATGTATGCGTCAGCTGCGAGAGCGTCGCAGACACGGAGCAGCTGATTTTTATTTGAGGCGATGCCTGCGCGAGCAGGCGTGGTGGTTTCAGAGCACCTGCCACATTTCAACGTGAACCCTCTGCTTGCGGGCAAATTCACGATAGAAATGGGCATGTATTGAATTGGTATAACAGCTGAAAGGAGTACAGACATGAGTTTTCAGACAGTAATTTCATCCGACAATGCACCGAAGGCAATCGGACCGTATTCACCGGCCCTTTGCGTCAATGGACTGGTCATGATTTCCGGCCAGATTCCGGTAAATCCGGCAACCGGGGAGATCGAGGCACAGGATATCGAGGGACAGACGCATCAGAGTCTGAAGAACATTGCTGCACTGCTGAAAGAGGCAGAGCTGGACTTTAGCAATGTCATCAAGACAACGGTGTTCCTTGCGGATATGGGCGATTTTGCAGCAATGAATAAGGTATATGCTGAGTATTTCAAGGAGCCGTATCCGACCAGATCCTGCGTGCAGGTCGGTGCTCTTCCCAAGGGTGCCAAGGTCGAGATCGAGGTGATGTGCACCAGAGGCACACTTCCTTATGAGCAGGAGACCTGTGGCTGCCAGAGATAGTTCGGCAGGAACGAATCTTGATCATTGCACATTGTGACCATGTGCGGCGAACGGCAAATGGTACACAATGTATCTGTCGTTAAAAAGAAAAGAGCCATTCCCGTGAGACGGGGATGGCTCTTTTGCTAAATAGTGACGAGCGTTTTAATCAGCTTCCCGCAGCCGATACCCTACGCCGGCCTCTGTGAAAATATATTCCGGCTCGGCCGGGTTCTTCTCAATTTTGCGGCGAATATTGGCCATGTTGACGCGGAGAATTTTGTTGTCGGACTTCATGTTGGGACCCCAGATCTCCTGCATGATGGAATCGTATGTGATGACACGGCCGGCATACTTGGCCAATATTGTGACGATGCGGTATTCGTTCTGCGTCAAATGCACGTCTTCGCCGCCCACGAGCACCTTATGCTTGGAAAAGTCGATGCACAGGTCACCGCTTTTGAACAGCTCGCTGCCGGAAAGGGCGCCCTGCCCCACGGTATGGGCATGCCGGAGAGCGGTACGGATTCTGGCCAGAAGCTCAGAGGTGCCGAAGGGCTTGGTGATGTAGTCGTCTGCCCCGAGGTCGAAGGCCTGTACCTTGTCCGTTTCGTGGTCTCTGGCCGATACGATCAAAATGGGCATAGTGGACCAGCTGCGGATCTGACGAATGATGTCCACACCGTCCATGTCCGGCAGGCCAAGGTCCAGAATCAGAAGGTCCGGACACTGGGAGGCGGCAATGCTGAGAGCCTCGGCTCCGGTTCTGGCAATGAAGACCTCATAGTTGTTGGCACGCAGAACGGCCTTCATAAGGTTGATGATGCTGTTGTCGTCCTCGATGATCAGAATGCTGTCTCGAATCTGCATAAGATATCTCCTGTAGAAAGGTGAAGACGTTTAGCCTGGTTTAAATACCATGGATTTTTGCTGCGGCTAAACAGATACATTTACGGATTTTCGCTGCTGTCCTGCGCAGCCAGCGGCAGAGAAAACCATACCCGGGCACCGCCCTGGGGAAGATTTCCGGCACTCATGGTGCCGTTGTGTGCCCGCACAATGGACATGCAGACAGAAAGTCCGATCTGCATGTGATGCGAGGAATCCGTGTCCTTATAATGAAGCGAAAGCGTTCCGTCAAACATGTGCGGGAGCGTCTGCGGCGAAATTCCAACACCGTCATCCTCCACGGAGAAAACAGCACTGTGTCCATCGCGGCTGACGTTTATCACGATCCTACTGGTTTTCTCCCCGTGCATGACCGAGTTGTCCATGAGGTTCAGGAGAACCTGCTCGATCAGGATGGGGTCCATCGGAACGATCAGAACCTCATCCGGAATGCGTACGGTCACAGCAATATTCGGGCTGTGCTTTTTGAATTTCTGTACGGCACTGCTGACAATTTCCTCTGCCAGTTCTTCGGATTTGGAGATTCTGGTGTCACCGCTCATTCTGGTAATGGAGAGAATATTTTCAACGATGCGATTCAGCCATTGCGCTTCCGTGCGGATATCACCGGTAAGTGTCTTTTTCTGATCATCATCCAGGGTGTCGTAGTTATCCAGAATGGCAGATGCAGATCCGACAATGGAGGTAAGCGGCGTTCGGATGTCATGCGAAACCGAGCGAAGGAGGTTGGCGCGCATCTGCTCGCGCTCCATCTGAAGCCGCATCTGCTCCTGCTGCTTGATCTGTGTGGTAAGGGCACTGACGATCACGGCAACGGTCAGCATGACGGCAAAGGTCAGCGGATAACCGGTGATTGTGAAATCCAGCTGCAGATACGGATAGGTAAAAATACAGTTCACGCCGATCACGGCAATAAATGAGGCAACAATCCCATACCAATAGCCATCGGTATAGCGGGAAATAATGACCACCGCCAGAACGAAAATCAGCGGGACATGAGAATCGGTAGATACGAACAGATGAATCACCGCGCAGATTGCACTGGTCAGGACCAGCACAAGCGCGGTGAAGGAAAGATTGCGGAGCACAGCACGTGCATCGGATACTACGTTGGCACCGGACTTTGCCGGTACATGCGAACGTTCAGAGGTCATATTAGAGCTC
This sequence comes from Acutalibacteraceae bacterium, assembly GCA_963597485.1. Classification (GTDB taxonomy): domain Bacteria; phylum Bacillota; class Clostridia; order Lachnospirales; family Lachnospiraceae; genus CAG-791. Next base: position 9,673 of record CAVBQH010000048.1, on the reverse strand, counting down.
CCTCCTGCCGTTCCGGGAAAAGCTTCCGGGGAAAGGCTGCTTTAATCAGCGCTTCCCTTGGTCAGCCGAACCGGTGCGCTGTATCAGAAGATCGGCTCTCCGGTTTTGGCCTTGTGCATGATCTTCCATACAAAGTAGACAGGAAGCCCGATGACAACATACATGGTTGCAGCCACACCCAGAACGGTTTCAAGAATAATCATTAACAGAATAAGAAGATTCATTGTGCAATTCCCTCCATAAAAAGTGACCAAAGCAAAAGGACCGGAATGCCTGCTCCCGGGGAGCACGGCATTCAAAACAGCCCGAAAGACCTGGCAGCGGTTCAATGATCGGCAGTTATAACGCCGCAGCGATCAAACATCGAGAGAATAACACTATGAATTATGCATCGCTACGATTATACCAGAGGCTTAACGGGGACTTGGCACGGGCACGGCTTTTCTTAGCGAAACCGTAGCAGGATGATGCCGCGTTCATGTCAGCCTCGACGGCAGGATGCTACGATTCTGACCAGATTTCACAAAAGAGCAGGACATTTTATGAAAAATGACTAAAATATTTCTAAAAAATTGGAATCCAGTTTTTTGAAACCGTGCTATTATGTATGAGATTTCTATATGACTTACGAAGGATAGACGATTTGATATGAGTATAGCTAAGCCGCTGAGCCGGGTCGCTTTGGATCCGAATGAGATCAAGGCGGATCGCAAGAGGGCCCGCCGGTACGATCAGTGCGGATTGGGCGAAAAGGCAATCTATATGGGGAGCGCAATGCACCCGCGAAGGTTCTACATTCCGTATTCGCAGGTGACCAACGTCTTCAAACGGGTTGGAATGAGCAGCCCGGATGGAAAGGGCTTCCTGGCACCGGTCCTGTTCATTGTGGTTCGCTACGATGAGGGCAAGGAGCAGACCTGTTCCTTCCGGTATCTTCAGGACGCGGACAAGATGCTGGATGATCTTGAGAAGAATCATCCGGAAATCAGTCTTTTGTCTCCGGAGGGAATCCGCAGACAGAAGGAACGTGAGGAGACAGAGGCAAGAGCACTGTCCAATGATCTTTCGGACACCGCGCGTCACAGCCGCAAGGTTCTCGAGGATGCCCGGTGGGAGGTGCATAAGCGCCCCGCAGTCTATGAGCAGCTGGCCGGTATGGCCAAGCTCAAACGTCATGCGGATCTGATGAAGCCGTGGGTTCGTTATGTGGCCATCGGAATGCTTACAGCCGGAGCGGTGACAACACTGGCCGGAATTGCGGTGATGGCAGGCGGCAATAAGAACGTAGGCGCTGTGGTTTCGCTGGTCGGCGTCATGCTTGTTTTCCTGGCGATCAACAGTAAGGGACTTCCGAGCAAGCTAACGAACAAGAAGCTGCGTGATAAAGAATACGAAGCGTCCGTGGAGGCGATGAAGCGTTCGCTGAAGCATTTGAGCGCGTTCCCGATTCCGTACTGTTATGCACATCCGTATACCTTCGACCGTATGATCCGCATTCTGCAGGAGCAGCGGGCAGAGACGATCGAGGATGCGCTTTCGGTGCTGAAGACAGATCTGAAGGCGATGGATTCGTCAGTGGTTCTGTCCAAAGACGACTACCGGCAGGTGGTCGCCATCAAACCCTTGTTTACTGTACAGGATTACAAATAAGGCCAATGTTTGCAGATCCTGTTGGTAATACTTTTTATGTGTGATTTGGTCGCAGGTACCCCAACAGTTTGTGACCAAGAAGGAGGAGATATGGCAACATTTTTAATTGGCCTCGTGATTCTTATCGGCGGCGGAATGCTGTACGGCAAGCTTTGCGAGAACGTCTTCGGACCGGATGACCGCGAGACACCTGCTTATGCCAAGCAGGACGGCGTGGACTACGTCCCGATGAAGACATGGAAGAACAGCTTGATCAACCTGCTGAACATCGCAGGAACCGGCCCGATTCTCGGACCCATTCAGGGTATCCTGTTCGGACCCATTGCATTCCTTGCAATCCCGATCGGCAACATCATCGGCGGTTCCATGCATGACTACTTCAGCGGCATGATCTGCACACGTGACGGCGGCACACAGATGCCTGATTTCGTTAAGAATTACACCAACAAGGTTGTGTATGTTCTGTACGATATCTTTATCTGCATCCTGCTGCTCCTGGTCGGCGCAGTATTCATCTACACGCCCGGTGATATCGCAGCTACCCAGGTATTCGGCTTCGGCGGCACACCGCAGGAGGCGTCCACATGGATTATCTATACGGTTATCTTTGTGTACTACCTGATCGCCACCGTGTTCCCGATCGATAAGATCATCGGACGCGTATATCCGATTTTCGGACTGATCCTGGTGTTCTCTGCAGTTGGTATCTTTATTGCCATCTTCGCAAAGGGATATCCGCTGATCAACCTTTGGGATGACTGGAACACCGTTGGTGTATTCGCAGCAGACGGCGGCTTTGATTTCGGCGGCTACTTTGGCTCCAGTCCGTTTGCAGCAAACGGCAACCACTTCCTGCCGATCTTCTTTGTAACCGTAGCATGTGGTATCCTTTCCGGTTTCCACAGCACTCAGACCGCTCTGGTATCCCGTACCATGGAATCCGAGAAGAACGGCCGCATGACATTCTACAACATGATGGTTGTAGAGGGCTTCATTGCTATGTGCTGGGCAGCAGGAACGATGGCCATGATCAACATGGGTGCAACCGCCGGCGGCGTTACCATGGTTGACGGTGCCTTCAACGTTCTGAAGGACGGTGAGCTTACTGCTGTATCTGCAACCTCCGTTGTAGGTGTTCTGTGCAAGAACGCACTGGGCTCTGTCGGCGGCGTTATCGCCCTGATCGGTGTTATCGTGCTTCCGATCACCTCTGGTGATACAGCACTTCGTGCACTTCGTCTGACACTGTCCGATTCCCTGCACATCAAGCAGGAGAATAACAAGCAGCGCATCGGACTTGCTGTACCGGTATTCGTACTGGTATACCTGATCCTGATCTGGGCAAAGTTCGATTCCAACGGCTTCAATACGCTGTGGAGATACTTCGCATGGTCCAACCAGATGATCTCTCTGTTCGCTCTGGCATGCGTTGCAACCTGGATGTATAAGACAGGCAAGGTAAAGTATGTATGGATGCCGCTGATTCCTGCAGCATTCTATGCATTTGTAACCTGCACCTTCATCATGAGCCAGAAGATTGGCTTTAGCCTTCCCTGGAACATTTCCTACATCATCGGTGCAGTATTTGCCGTAGTCTATGTTATCATCGTGATCATGAACGGCAAAAAGAAGGCAGCAGCCTAACAAACAGACATTCCGTGGGGATTGGTCAGGCTGTGCCCTCATGGAGAATAAGCAGTAGCAACGTAAAAGGCCGCCGGACAGGGTACGTTCGGCGGCCTTTTGCTGTGGACGTTATCCGGCCAAAGACGGGCAGCACAGAGCCGCTGCATTCGGCGGGATGCGCTATGCAGAAAAGAGGAGAAGATGGACACACTGGACTTTTTGCGGCAGGAGGGAATATCGGACAGCATTCTTGCGGAGGTGGAGCATTTCCGAAGCTTTTACAAGCTGGGGGATGGGATGCAGAAGCGAATTCCTGCGCCGCAGTATTCGTATTACGGAAAGGAAATCTGGGAGCAGGCGCTTTCCACACTGCTTGCAGGAGAGAATCTTTTGCTGGTGGGTCCCAAGGCAACCGGCAAAAACGTGCTGGCAGAGGGACTTTCATCGGTGCTCCAGAGGCCGGAATGGGATGTTTCCTTTTATATCAACACCGATGCAGCCTCATTGATCGGGACCGACACCTTTGAAAACGGGAAGGTAACGCTCCGAAAGGGGCCTATCCTGCAGTGCGCAGAGGAAGGAGGCTTTGGTATTCTGGATGAGATCAACATGGCCAAGAATGAGTCTCTGGCAGTTCTGCATGCCACACTGGACTTCCGCCGCATCATCGATGTACCGGGGTATCAGCGGATTACACTGCATGAGGCTACGCGCTTTATCGGCACGATGAATTACGGATATGCCGGTACTCGTGAGGTGAACGAGGCGCTGGCTTCGCGTTTCATGATCATTCAGATGCCGGTGATTACAGAGGACAATCTTGGGAAGCTGATCCAGGATAAATATCCCACCATCAAGCCGGATTATAAGGACCAGTTTACCAAGCTCTTCAGTGACATCCGCAGAAAATGCGAGGGCGGCGAGATCTCTACAAAGGCATTGGATCTTCGCGGCCTTCTGGCGGCGATCAAGATGATGGAGCGCGGCCTTCCGGTGGTACAGGCGCTGCAGCTGGGCATTGTGAACAAGTGCTTTGACGATTATGAGCGGCAGCTGGTCAGCGATATGATTACCGTCCGGTTCCCGGGAGATCTGGGGAAGGATGCTGTTTTTGCCTGAAAGAGAGAGCACAGGCTGAGCGAACATGGAAATCACAGAATTTGAAAAAAAACGAGCGGCCAACCTGATCTGGAACAGCGCGCACGATTACACCATTGAGACCGGCTTTCGCGTTTATGATGCTGACGGGAAGGCGGATATATACTGGAACAGCATTGTCGGCGCTGTTCATCTGCACTACGACTGGAAGAAGCTTCTGGCCTTCTATAACACGTTTCACGAAACGGTCAACCAGGGCGTTTATGAGAGCTTGTTCTGGCTGGCACTGGAGAATGCGGCGTATGAGAAGGAGAAGGCAGTGCGCCCTGTTTTCCCTTATCTTCGCAGGCAGTATGCCCTGCACAAGGTGGATTCCATGCACGGCGAATTCTCGCTGGAGGATTCCGCGGGGCAGCGGCTCCTGGCGGTTACTATGGGGCATTTTCGCCGGGCGCTGGGCGAGGACTGCGGACTGCCGGATCTGGTGGACCGAAAGCTTTTGGACGAAATTGAGCTGGGACCGGACCTGGATACGGATGGGATCATTGAACATCTGACGAATACGCTGGAGAAGTATTTTACCTATCGATTGAATGGGCCGGAGCTCCCGGGCGGGGACCGCAGGTTATTTCATCCGCTGTCTCTTTTGGCGATGCTTCGAAAGCGGGGGCAGAGCAGGGCAGATATGGGACCGGTGCGGCGCATGTCCTTTGGCTATGGCGAGCATGTCGCGGAATATGGAAGCGAAGTATTGGATCAGAGTCATCTGAGCGTGGCCTTTGCGAATTATACAGCGCAGACCGATGAGGGACTGAAGGAGTATATCACCAATTATTTCGGCAAGCCGCTTTACAGTGAGAAGGAGACAGCAAAGCTTCAAAAGGAGTATTGCTGGGGAAATCACACGGATGTCAAGCTGCATATTACGAGAGGGGAATATACCGAGGATATGCTGAAATCCGGCTATGCCGGGAAAATGCGCCAGGAGGCAATTCGGCAGGGTGAACGAAATCGGAAGGCGTACGAGGAGAGAGAAGGAATCTACCGTGTGCAGCTGGAGAAGCTGACGGCGAGAATCCGCAATTCTATGCTCGTTCATCTGGAGGACCAGACCGTGAAGTCCTCGGCAGGGCGTCTGCGGGGTGAACTTGTCTGGAGAGCGCTATATCTGGATGATGAGAAGGTATTCGAGAAGACAATTCTGGGAGATACAGGGAATCTGACGGTGGACCTTCTCCTGGATGCATCCACCTCACAGCTGCATCGGCAGGAGTCGGTGGCGGCACAGGGCTACATGATTTCCCAGGCATTGACGAATTGTGGGATCCCGGTTCGCATGTATTCGTTCTGCTCGATGAATGGATATACCGTGATGAATGTGTACCGCGATTATGAAGAGACAGGGGACAATCGAAAGGTTTTTGATTACTTTACCGCCGGAGCCAATCGGGACGGTCTTGCCATTCGTCTGGCATCCGGAATCCTGCAGAAGGATAATCACGCAGAGCACAGGATTCTGATCGTGCTGTCTGACTGCCGGCCCAATGACATGATTAAAGTTCGGACATCCACGGGACAGTATGAGGATTATGCTGCTGAGATCAGCGCAGAGGATACCGCGGCGGAGGTACACCGGGCGAGAATGGCCGGGATTACGGTTCTGTGCGTATTCACCGGAGAGGATACGGCACTGTCAAATGCGCGGCGAATTTATGAGCAGGATTTCACGAGAATCCGCCAGCTGGATTTGTTCGCTGAGGCTGTGGGCGGTATGCTGCAGAACCGGATTCGACTGTTGTAGATGGGAGGTCAGGTTTTCTGGTGAAGCTATAGAAAAGTCCCTGTACCATACTCGTGCAGGGACTTTTCTACGCAGCATCCGTTTCATTCAGGTATCCGCTCCGGCAACCGCTGCTGCATAGACGACTGTTGGCAAAAGAGCCTGGCGGATTCCAAACACAAAGAAGTATAATTACTTCTCGTCGTGCTTTTTGTTATAGAAGTAAAATGCAGCAATAACTATCGCTGTTACAATACAATCAATGATAAATACACCGTTTCCGCTCATAAGAAGCCTCCCATTTATGTTATAGTCTGATACCTGAACAAGGTGCTGTGCGACACAGGTGAGGGCAACGTATGGTGAAAAACCGGCCGTCGCAGCACCCTTGCTGCAGGTTTCCTATACCATAGCACCGGAATTCTGCGTTGTGTTGCGGACGGACACTGCCTTGGCGGTATGTTAGCGAGGTGGACGAGATTCTTAGCGGAAAAGAGGCAAAGCAGCGGTTATAGTAAAGATACAGGGGCCGCATGACCAATTTCAAACGTGAATTTGTCTGCAAGCAGCGGGTTCACGTTGAAATGTGGCAGGTGTTGAACGGATACATTTTGAAATGCAGGAGTGAAGGGACAGATTGAAAAAACAGGATAAAAAGAGGACCGGAAATTATTATGCAATTGTGATTCCGTCCATTCTCGCCTTTGCGCTGGCGGGAGTGTACAGCATTGTGGATGGATTCTTTATCGGGCAGAAGCTGGGCGATGCGGGACTGGCATCAGTGACCATCGGATATCCGCTGGCTGTATTCATTCAGGCAGTGGGGACGGGACTTGGTATGGCGGGGGCCATTCGTTACACCGTCTATGGGGCCCAGGGACAAAAAAAAGAGCAAGAGGAGTGCTATACGGCAGCGGTGATGCTGCTGGTACTGGTCAGCGTAGTGCTGACGGTGTTGTTCCTGGCTGGTCTCTATCCGATTCTGGCCTTTCTGGGGGCAGAAGGCGATATTCTGGAAATGACGGCGGATTATGTTCGGATGCTGGCCTACGGAACAATATTTCAGCTCCTGGCGACAGGACTGGTGCCGTTCATCCGCAATATGGGCGGCACGACCTATGCGATGGTGTCGATGATTCTGGGGTTTGTGACGAACATTATTCTGGACTATGTCCTGGTCTGGTGGATACCGCTGGGGATGAGCGGAGCAGCCCTTGCTACGGTGATCGGTCAGGCGGTTACGATGCTGGCGGCGGTTGGATATCTTTGGCGAAAGCGGCCGGGGATGCGCCTGCCGGGCAGGGAGAAGCTTCTGGAAACCTGGGGGCGGATGGCACGCATTGGCGCTGCGCCCTTTGGGATGACGTTGTCACCGACGATTACATTGGTATTAATGAATCGTTTCCTGCAGATCTATGGAGGCGAGCAGGCCGTGGCTGTGTATGGCTGTATCGATTATGTCGTTGCGATTGCCTATATGCTGCTGCAGGGAGTGGGTGACGGAAGTCAGCCATTGATCAGTGAGTGCTATGGAGAAAAAGATGTTAAGGGAGCATGGGGGAACCGAAGCCTGGCGTATAAGACGGCCGGCGTAATTACGGCAGCCTGCGTGGCAGGGCTGTACCTGGCGAGAAACCAGATCGGACCCTTATTCGGTGCATCGGCAGAGACAGCGGCGGAGGTTGGCATTCGGCTGCCTCTGTTCCTGGGGGCGCTTTTGTTCGTGGCATTTGTACGCGTTACGAGCTCCTATTGCTATGCGACGGAACGAGCCATGTTCTCATATGTGCTGGTTTATGCAGAACCGATCCTGTCGCTGACGGCAATGCTGACGATTCCGCCGCGGCTGGGGCTGGACGGGGTATGGTGCGCAATTCCGCTGGCACAGGTGGTGACAGGGATAATTGCAGCCGGGATTAAGATTCGAGTTGACACGACAGAAAATATGTTATAATATAATCTACGCTTCTGACAAGGAGCATAGATAAATCGAGGCGTGGCTCAGTTTGGTAGAGCGCCGCGTTCGGGACGCGGAGGCCGCAAGTTCGAATCTTGTCGCCTCGATGATGAGTGGATCCCCGGAAACGTTGAGAAATCAAGGTTTCCGGGGATTTTTCTATGCTCGAAAAGTGTGTTGTATTGGCTGAAAACGGGCTGAAAACCTGGGATCCTTTGGGATCCCTGGATGGTTTTGAGACATTTCAGCCACGTTTTGGGACCCTAAACGACTGCCGCGCAGAGGTTATAACGAACAGCAGAGAGCTGCATAACGGCGACAAAGACAGACAATACAGAGACGCTGACGGACGATGCTCACGGCATGTAAGAGGCTTGAGAATCAGCGGCGGAATGCGCCACGAAGTGATAAAATCAAGCCAGCTGTATCTTTTATGAGCAACACCACAATACTTTAACGGCAGAGGGATTAGAACGATGGCCAACGACAAGATAAGCGCAGTAGGAACGAACATCGCCGAGAAGGCAACGATGATTTGGAACGTAGCAGATGCACTGGTTGGCCCGTTCAAAGCCCACGAGTACGGCCTCGTCATCCTGCCGATGACAGTGGTGAAGCGCTTCCACGACTGCCTGCTCCCGACGCATCAGGCGGTTCTAGGCACCTATGAGAAGGTCCGGAACCTGGCCGTGACCGACGGCTTCCTCACGAAGGCCTCTGGCTATCAGTTCTACAACACCAGCAAATTCACCTTCGACTCGCTCCTGTCTGACCCGGAAAATATCGAAGCGAACTTCCGGGATTATCTGAACGGGTTCTCTCCGAACGTCCAGGACGTACTGTCTAAATTCGACTTCGACGCCATAATTGGCCGCATGGTAGAGAGCAACACCCTGTATCTGGTTATCAAGGAGTTTAATTCCGAAAAGGGATACCTTGGCCCGGACAAGATCAGCGCCGTAGACTGCGGCTATATCTTCGAGGATCTGGTCCGCCGGTTCTCGGAGTCCTTCGGTGAAGAGGCAGGAGCCCATTTCACCAGCAGAGACATCATCTATCTGATGACGGACCTCCTGCTGTCCGACGCAGATCTCTCCAAGGGCGGCAACGTCACCGTTTACGACATGGCCATGGGAACCAGCCAGATGCTCTCCTGCATGGAAGAACGCATTCACGAGCTGAACAGCGAGATGGACGTCACGTGCTTTGGTCAGGAGTTCAATCCGTCGACCTTTGCCATTGCCAAGGCAGACATGATGATCCGCGGCGGCGATCCCAACAACATGAGGTTCGGCGATACGCTCTCGGAGGATCAGTTCGGCGGCTTCCAGTTCCAGTACATCATTTCGAATCCGCCCTTCGGCATTCCGTGGAAGCGCGAACAGAAGGCCGTCGAGGCTGAGGCGGCCAAGGGTGAACTGGGGCGCTTCGCCCCCGGACTTCCGAAAATCTCGGACGGACAGCAGCTCTTTGTCCTCAACGGACTCAGTAAGCTGACACCCACCGGCAAGATGGCGATCATTCAGAACGGATCTCCTCTGTTCTCCGGCGATGCGGGGAGC
>CAVBQH010000047.1:0-17674 GCA_963597485.1 Acutalibacteraceae bacterium | reverse complement strand
CTTGTAATTGTCTGAATCATATTCTTCTATTCTCCATTCCCGCGGTGTCAATGATATGTAGCCGTTCGGCATCTGCCACATTTCAGCGCACCCCTCTGCTTGCAGGCAAATTCACGATGGAAATTGGCAGGCGGCCAAGATTCGAAGGCCATCCGGCCGGTCACACAACCGGCGTTACCGAGGCCTCCACCGAAAGGCTCTGATGCACTGCACCCCAGAACACGCCCTGACTGATCCTGCAGTCCGCATAATCTCTTCCGGATCCGATCTTCACGTGCGCATGCGCCACCGCGCAGTCATTGGTCGGATCCAGTCCGTACCAATACCCGCCCAGTGCAATCTCAACCCAGGCGTGACTTTGCCCTTCGCCCTCCAGGATCCCTGTGACATACCTGGCAGGAATTCCCGCTAGTCGCAGCAGTGCCAGAAAGATCTGTGCGTAATCCTGGCAGACACCACCCCCGCGCTCCAGCGCCTGCTCCGCAGTTGTCGTCACATCCGTCGCCGCCTTCTGATAGGTAAAATCCGCATGCAGACGGTGCATCATGAAGACGGCAAACGACGCCGTGCTGCATACATTCTTTCGGCAATAGTCCCTCTCAACGCCCTGACTCTGCAGAAGCTGCCCCGTTCGCGGCTGGTAATCCGTCTTCATCGAAACGGCATCAGAGACCTTATCGGTATAAGATGCCCCCCGGCCAGCTTCTGCCAACATCTCCTCATAATAGTCCAGAATCCGTTCACCAGGTCTCGTAAGTACTGTAGGATACCGATATATTCCCAGCTTGTCCGGATTCACCGCCTCTTCGGGGTACAGCACCAGGCCATCCGGCAGCGGCAAAGCCGGTGCTGCTCCGACGCCTGCCTCTGAAAGCCCATTCGTAAGCAGCACCTCGCCCTCGACCAGTACACGGAAGCTCTCATGCGGTTCCCGCAGCACGCCAAGAAGCTCCCGGTTGCCAAAGGCATCACTGGATTCCCAGTGACACCCCTCCGGAAGTAGCTTGGTTTCCATATGGACAATTTTCTGCCGAAGGTTCGTTTCCGGCAGGCACTTCAGCGTGTAATGATGGTCCTGCACCTTCCCATCAAAGAAGAGCTCCATTCGGTACCGGAAGCGAACCTGACGTCCCTGCGTGCAGTTGTCTTCCCTCACAGGCTCTCTACGGCACGGATGATGCCGTCGTAATCCGGTTCCGGAAGGGAGGCATCCATCAGCATTTTCTCCAGATGCTCCGGCGCGTACGGAAGTCCTGAACGCTTGAGCCGTGCAGACAACCGCATAACAAAGCGGCGGATTTCATCCCGGCCAACGCGCAGCCTTGCATACAGATCCACGCGTTCGATGCGTCGGCCCGTCACCAGAATATCCCGCACCTGTACATCGTCAATGGAATCATCCGCGCTTCCCCAAAAGGCTACGATGTTGTCCATCACCTTCTGCAGCTCCATCATCGGCGAATCCGAGACCGCGGCCTTCTGCATCTCATAGGACGCCAGCTGCACGTAGCACAGCGTCTCCGTGCCCAGCATCTCCCGCAGCACGATAGCATTATCGTAGGCTCTGGAGAGATTACTGGCGATGGAATCCATATTTTCCCTGCTGTAGCAGTAGCTGCGCAGGAAGTCCTCCTTACCGGTATAGATGTCCGGGATCTCCAGCCTTGCACAGAACTCCTCGTGAATGTCCAGCTCGCCGTCGATCATCCGATCATAATACTGCGAAAAAAAACGAATCGTCGTGTACACGCGCTCCGTGTACCGTCCCAGCCAGAGAATGCTGTCCTTTTGTTCTAACGAGATAATACCCATGTGTCTTTAAAACCTCCTCCCTGGGATGAATTAACGATGAAGGAATCCGGATTCGTGGAATACCTTGTCAGACCGCTCTTCCAGACTCTTGCCTGATCACTCATCAGCACGAATGCGCGCAGGTCTGCCTTTCTGGGAACCATGCCGCACTTGTCCATGATATCAATGTCCTGAAAATCAATGACCTCCTGTGCGATGAATCGCCTCGGCTCCTTTCGAAGGAGTGCGATGAAGTCTTCCTTCTCCTTCGCCGTCATCTTATCAGCAAAAACAACGCCGTACCCGCCGGCTTCGGCGACATCCTTCAGCACCAGCCGGTCGAAATGCTCCAACACGAACTTCATGTCCTCCTCATAATACGGAAGGTAGGTCGGCGCATTTTTAAGGATGGCTTCCTCTCCCAGGTAGTACTGAACCATCTTCGGTACAAAGTAATAAATGCCCTTGTCATCCGCAACACCGTTTCCCGGTGCGTTCATGATGGCGACGTTTCCCTTCTTATACACATCATAAATATGTGGAATACCGATCAGCGACTCCGGATTGAAGTTCAAAGGATCCAGATACTCCGTGGAAATCCTCGAATAGACAACACCCACTCTTTGCTTTCTTCCGGAATAGTCAATAAAGTAGAGGTAATCATCCTCCGCGCGCAGCTCGTGACCGTTCACCAGGACGGCTCCCGTCTGCTCCGCCAGATAGGAATGTTCAAAGTATGCTGCATTGTAGCGTCCCGGCGTCAGAATCACCGGAATGCCGCCCGTGGAAACATAGTCCATCACCTGTCGAAGGAGCTTGGGATAATCTCGGTTGTCCTCGATCGGCACGTCGTGGAAGGTTTCGGGCGACGCCTTTCGCTCCAGGCTTCTGGCCATCAGAGGATACGATGCGCCTGAGGGGACCCGAAGGTTGTCCTCCAGAATGTACCACTCATTGTCCTTGCCCAGCACCAGATCAATTCCAGCAATGTGCGTGCTCACGGATTTTGGCGGTGTGACATCCTCACACTGCGCCATATACCCGCTGCCGGCGTACACAAATTCCTCCGGCACGACACCGTCCCGAATAATCTTTTTCTCATGATAGATGTCCTGAATGAAGAGATTCAGAGCAGTCACGCGCTGCGTCAGTCCACGCTCCAAGTAATCAAATTCCTTCTTCTCGATGACACGCGGAATGGGATCAAACGGAAACAGCTGCTCATGGAAGGTATGATTCTTGTAAATGCCGAATTTCACCCCGTACCGCGCGAGCAGCTCGTTGATGCTTTCCTTTCGGCCAAGCAGCTGCAGATTCGTATAATCCATACTCAAATCCTCCCTCATATATTGACAACGTGCGGTGCCCCTGCTCTGTGCAAAAGCTACGGCAATTGTTCTAAGCTCCTTCTCAAAATCGCCGCTGCGCAGCCTACCTCTTGCTCATGTGGCGTTTTCGCTAAAAAAAGGACGTACAGAGTAAACTCTGTACGTCCTTGTACGCTTTCATTATGAACCGGCCTGCCGTGCACTGCCGCCGCTGCCACCGGAATTCAAATCAAACTGCCTTGAATATCTGCCATTATGACGCACTTTTTTTAAGCTGTCAAACGGCCAAGTGATGCTTCACATCCGTACCGGCAAGGATGTCACCCGGAACTGCCTGATGTCAGATCTCACCAAACTTCTCGATCAGCTGCTGAATCTCGTTTTCTCCGTCTGCGGTATAGACGTAGCTGAATGTATATCCTTCCTGCTCCCACGTCGCGTAGGTCACTTCTGTCCCCACGTTATCGAACGTGTAATACGTCACCTCCACCTGTTCCACATGTCTGGTATCCGTCACGACACCTCCATATATGCCGCTGATGTCTCCGCTCCCATATTGAATGCGGTACTCAGACCCATCTGCATAATCAATCTGTCCGATGGACGGATAATTGTCCATAACAATAACAATATAATTCTGAACCTCCTTATCCAGGACAGGAACGGTGAAATCCAGATATTCCTTCATTTCATCTGCAGAGCTGACCTCGATGAGCGGATTGGCCACCTGCACCATCTGCGGATTGGGCTTCCTGGTGCCTGCGTTGTTAAACACAGTGACTGCTCCTATGACTGCAATTACACACGCACAAGCCGCCAGACCACACCAGCGGATCCAGGCATTGGATGTCTTTTTCTTTTTGTAATGCAGTGCCTCCAGAATGTAGTTGTCGCCAATCCGGTTCATTGCCTCTGCAAAGATCCTTGCATTCATACATAAGCCTCCTGTTTTTTCATATAGTTTTTCATCTTCTCACGAATTCTGGTGAGACGCACGGATACATTTTTTTCTGTCATTCCCACATACGTTCCTATATCTCTGCAGCTCTCTCCAAACCAGTACCGCCGCAGGAAAATAACGCGGTTTTCCTCTGTAAGTGTGTCCAGGAATTTCTCCAGAAGCGCAGACAGCTCCTGTGCCTCCATCTGTGCTTCCGGTCCGTTCATGTCAGCAAGACAGTCTTCCATTTCCTCCATCGCAACACAGAGCCGGCTGTCTCTTTTTTGAGCGGTGTCGCCGTAATATTTTTTCAGAGAAAGGTTACGGACAATCTTGCAAATATACGTTGCCAGGGAAAATGGCTTTTCCGGAGGAATTTTGTACCACGCTCCCAGATAGGAATCATTAACGCACTCCTCCGCATCCTCCCTGTCCTGCAGGATATTGTAGGAGAGCTTGTAGAACAGTTTTCCGTACTTGGTGTCCAGTTCAGAAATCCCCTGCTCGTCCCGGTTAAAAAAGAGTTCTATTATTTTTGCATCCTCAAGCATATTGCTTCATTCCTTTTGTGTGATCTGATGGCCATCATTTATCATCTGTTTCACCTATATACTACCTATTCATCCGGAGATACTACATGGAAATATAAAAAATGATGCGGGAAGATTCTTCCAATCTTCCTGCATCACTTTTGATTCCTATTCCAGGTCCGTCTGCCGCAGCGCTGCTGCACGGTTTTCCTTCCTGACTCTGAATTGCTGTTCATTTCGGTATATTGCCGCGCGGCCCGGATTCTGTGTCCGTACTCATCCTTAATCCACCTTGATTCCTCTTTCCCGCAGCATATCCTCAGCTGCCTGAACCGCTTCATATACCATGGCATCGCAATGCGTCTTTTTCTGGTCCGCGCTCTTTACCTCTGCAGCCAGAAGCTCCTTACACTGCGTGCGTCCCTCGTGCAGACCACTGATTCGGTGAATGAATTCCACTGCATCCTTCGGCTCACCGACACCGTATAATCCCAGTACCATCAGCCCGCCTGTGATGGCTCCGCAGGTCATCCCGGCTCGCATACCGGCACCGAAATTCTGCGTGATGGCGTTGGCCTGCTCCTTAGTCAGCCCCATCTTCTCTGCAAACGGAATAAATACGCCCTGCGCACAGTTGTAATGTACAGCAGGATCATCTCTTAATTCATGGCTGCGCCGCATCATTTCACTCATATCTACCTCTTTTCTGATCCATGAAGATTGCATGGACACACCTTCCAGGCTGCCGCCAGCCCTTCCATTCCTTTTTCCATTTCATCCTCAGCCAGGGCCGCATACCCCAACAGAATTCTGGCCGGCTGGTTCTTATTTTTCGACGGATCCTGATCTGCAGTGCCGGAAGCCTCCAGCCGCTGCTCCTCCATAGGATAGATCAGAATGCCTCTCTCTCTTGCCTTCGCTGTCAGCACCTGCTCCCACTGCGCAGCCGTATGTCCTTCCTCCGGCTCCTGCTCCAAGACAAGATGGAGTCCTGCTCCCTGTCCTGTAATTTTAAATCGCGTTTCGAAAGGCGAAAGAAGCTCCAGCATGTGATCGTGCTTGGCCTTATATCGGTTGCGCATCCGGTTCAGATATCGTTCAAAATATCCATCACGTATAAATTCATTCAAAATGGCCTGATCCAGCCGCGGCACCGTACAGGAAAGAAAGCCCGCGCGCCGTTCATAGGCTGGCAGAAGCCGTTTAGGCAGAATCAGGTAGCTGACACGAATTGCCGGTGCAATGGATTTGGAAAATGTCCCGATATAGATTACTTGACCATTCTGGTCAGTTGATTGCAGGGACGGCACCGGACGCCCCCGATACTTAAATTCCGAATCATAATCATCCTCAATGATGTATCGACACTTTCCGGAACGGGCCCAGGCCAGAAGCTCCGCTCTTCGCGGGTAAGGCATGACAACGCCGGTGGGGAACTGCCTTGCCGGCATCGTATACACCAGTCGGCAGCCAGACGCCTCCAGACTGCTCGCTCCTCTTACCACAATTCCGCCGGCGTCGCTTTCTATCTCTGCAATTTCATAGCCTTCCGCCTGCAGTACTCGTGCCGCGCGCAGATAGGTATATCGTTCCATGGCTATCCGCAGCGCTCCGCCCGCGTCATCTCCGCGAAGAAGAATGGACAATACCATCAGAAGATAATCGTTTCCGGCTCCGATGATGACCTGCTCCGGGTCGCATACACACCCTCTGGACAGGTGGAGGTAATGGGCAATTGTCGTGCGAAGACCCAGATCCCCCTTGGGATCGCCTCTGCGGAACAGGTCCGAGCGGTCTCCGGTCAGAGTCCCGCGCAGGATACGCCGCCAGGTGGCGTAGGGGAACATCGACATATCAATTGTTCGGGGAGAAAAGTCAATCAGCCCCGCCCCGTCGAAACCATCCGCGGCAGGGGCATTTTCCTGCACCTCCGACACCGGACTTTCTCCCCTTTCATCCCCCAAGACTCCCGCGGGCTCTTTTCCGTATTCCTGTATCACTTCAGGAATGTTAGAGATTTCACTGACATAGGCTCCGCTCCCTCGCCGGATCACCAGATACCCTTCCTCCTCCAGCTGCGCATATGCAAGCTCCGCCGTCGTCCGGGCGATCTGCAGATTGGCAGCCAGCTGCCGGGTCGCCGGCAGCTTTTCCCCAGCTGCCAGGCGCCCTGTACGGATTTCCTCCCGAATGTATTCATAGATTTGCTGGTACAGGTGACGTCCGTCACCCGGTGTCAAAGGAAAACTAAGGTCCATATGTGTGAAAATCGAAATAGGTACTGAGTAAATAGGGACTGAGTAATTTCTGTTTTGAACAAAAGGCTCCCTCCGGAAAACTCCGGAAGAAGCCCTTTGCTGCTGTACATATGCCAAACATTGCCGGACATACCGGACGTGTTATGAACCTGTCTGCTCTTATTTGGGCAGCTTAAACGAACTCTTTAAGGAGACAATGCGGTTAAACACCGGCAGGCCATCCCTGGAATCCTTGCTGTCTGCACAGAAAAACCCGTTGCGGACAAACTGGAACCGGTCGAATGCCTTCGCATCCTTCAGCACCGGCTCGCACCACGCCTCCAGCTCTTCTAAGCTGTTCGGATTCAGATTCAGGGAGCCATCCTCGTTGTAGACGCCCTTCTCCTCATCAATGATGTTCTCATACAGCCGCACGGGAAGCTTCACAGCATCCTGTGCATTGACCCAGTGGATGGTGCCCTTCACCTTCCGTCCCTCAAAGCCGCTGCCCGACTTTGTTTCCGGATCATAGGTCGCATGTACCACGGTCACATTGCCGTTCTCGTCCGTCTCATAGGAAACGCACTTCACAAAGTACGCGTACATAAGACGTACCTCGTTTCCGGGATAGAGCCGTTTGTACTTCGGAACCGGCTCTGCCATGAAGTCCTCCGCTTCAATCCACAGCTCACGGGAGAAGGTAATGGTCCGGCTTCCCAGCTCCTCATTCTCCAGATTGTTGGGTGCCTCCAGCTCCTCACTCTGTCCTTCCGGATAGTTGTCGATGACGAGCTTCAAAGGATGCAGAACTGCCAGCATACGACTGCAGGCAGGCTTTAAATCCTCACGAATGCAATACTCCAGCGCTGCCATCTCGTTGACGGCCTGGCTTTTGGATACACCGGCCATATCGACGAATTTCTTAATGGCAGAGGGCGTATACCCTCTACGGCGAAGGCCGGATATGGAAACCAGTCTTGGATCATCCCAGCCGTCCACAATGCCTTCCTCCACCAGCTTTTTGATGTAGCGCTTGCCGGTGACCACGTTCTTGAGATAGAGCTTGGCAAACTCAATCTGACGAGGCGGCTGTTCAAATTCCGCCTCACGCACCACCCAGTCATAAAGGGGACGATGATCCTCGAATTCCAGCGTACAGATTGAGTGAGTGATTCCCTCGATGGCATCCTCAATGGGATGTGCAAAATCATACATCGGATAGATGCACCATTTATCACCTGTGTTCTGATGAGAAAGGTGTGCTACACGATAGATGATCGGATCCCGCATGTTGATGTTGGACGAGGCCATATCTATTTTTGCCCGAAGCGTCTTCTCTCCGTCAGCAAAGGCGCCGTCCTTCATCTGCTCAAAAAGGCGAAGGTTCTCTTCCACCGGCCGCTCGCGGTTCGGATCATCCTTACCGGGCTCCGTCAGCGTACCGCGGTACTCCCGCATCTGCTCGGCCGTAAGGTCGGACACATAAGCCTTTCCCTTGCGGATCAGCTTCACGGCAATCTCATACATCTGGTCAAAATAGTTGCTGGCAAAGAACAGACGATCCTCATAATCTGCCCCCAGCCATGCCACGTCCTCCTTGATCGACTCCACAAATTCCGACTTCTCCTTGGTCGGATTCGTATCATCGAAGCGAAGATTGAACTTGCCGCCATACTCCTTGGCAAGGCCGTAGTTCAGAAGAATGCTCTTGGCATGTCCGATGTGCAGATAGCCGTTGGGCTCCGGCGGAAAGCGGGTCTGTACATGATCGTACCGTCCCTCCGCCAGATCCTTGTCGATCTCCAGCTCAATGAAGTTCTTGTTCTCGCCGTTGAGAGAATCAACCCGCTCGGATCCATTCTCTGTGCGCTTGATGTCATCTGTACTCATATCTTCCTCATAAGCAATTGCCGCAGGCTCCGCTGCGCAGCAACACGAAAGAGCCTGCTGCTTTATATCAGTCCTTCTTACTTCTCATTTACGCTGTAGTTCGGCGCTTCCTTCGTGATCTGAATATCATGCGGGTGGTTCTCACGCAGCGAAGCATTGGAGATCTTGACGAACTTTCCGTTCTCCTGCAGCTCTTTGATCGTGTGAGAACCGGTGAGTCCCATACCGGAGCGAATGCCGCCCATGAGCTGGAATACTGTGTCCTCTACAAGTCCCTTGTATGCAACACGTCCCTCGACGCCTTCCGGTACGAGCTTCTTGGCATTCTCCTGGAAATAGCGATCCTTGGAGCCATTCTCCATAGCCGAAATGGATCCCATGCCGCGGTACACCTTGTAGGTTCTTCCCTGGAAGAGCTCCGTAGCTCCCGGGGACTCCTCGCATCCTGCGAAGATCGATCCCATCATGCAGAGATTGCCGCCGGCAGCCAGAGCCTTTACCATATCGCCGGAATACTTGATACCGCCATCGGCGATGACCGGAATGCCGTACTTTTTCGCCGCCTCATAGGCATTCATGATGGCGGTAACCTGCGGAACGCCGCAGCCTGTTACGACGCGTGTGGTGCAGATGGAGCCGGGTCCGATACCTACCTTAACCGCATCCGCGCCTGCCTTAATCAGATCCTCAGCGCCTTCCGCGGTAGCAATGTTGCCCGCGATCACATCCAGCTCCGGATAGGCATCCTTGATCATGCTCAGGCACCGCAGAACGTTCTCCGAGTGTCCGTGGGAGGAATCCAGAACGATGCAGTCAACCTTGGCCTTTACCAGTGCCTCTACGCGGTCCAGAACATTGGCCGTGATGCCGACGGCAGCGCCGCACAGAAGTCTTCCCATGGAGTCCTTTGCAGAAAGAGGATACTTGATGGTCTTCTCAATATCCTTGATCGTAATGAGGCCCACCAGGTTGTAGTTGTCATCCACGATCGGAAGCTTCTCCTTCTTGGAAGCAGCCAGGATCTTCTTGGCCTCTTCCAGAGTGATTCCCTCGTGTGCTGTAACCAGGTTCTCCGAGGTCATGACCTCACTGATCTTCTTGGTGTAATCGGTCTCAAACTTCAGATCACGGTTGGTAATGATGCCGACCAGCTTCTTGCCCTCGGTAATCGGGACACCGCTGATCCGGAACTTGCGCATCAGATCCTCTGCATCGGCCAGTGTATGATCTGCAGAAAGGTAGAAGGGATCGGCAATGACACCATTCTCCGAACGCTTTACCTTATCAACCTGGTCCGCCTGATCCTGAATGGACATATTCTTATGAATAATACCGATGCCACCCTGTCTTGCCATCGCAATCGCCATGCGGTCCTCGGTAACCGTGTCCATTCCGGCACTCATCATAGGAATGTTCAGGCGGATCTTCTTCGTAAGGTTGGTGCTGACATCAACCTGATTCGGCACAACGGTCGAATACGAAGGAACCAGCAGGACATCATCAAATGTGATTGCATCTCCGATAATAGTTGCCATATTCTCTCCTTCCCTGTTCTCATGCACATTTTTGCAAATGGGTTATGAATAGTTACGATATAAGAAACAGGACACGCACCTTTTGGCACGTATCCTGCTTATTATCCTTTTGTACAATTATGCCATATACACCTTGCGGGGTGCGAACATCTTCACCGCATTCAGGAGACGCTTTCCGTCCTCATCTGCAAGATCCAGCACAATCTTCTGATTTCCCTCCAGGAAGCACCAGTAGGTTGTATCCTTTCTGGCATCATCGTGGGTGGAATAATCGGACTCCTTCACATTCTGCCGTCCGCGGTAGCTGTCCAGCTCATGCGCGCTGACAGGAGCAAGAATCTCCAGCTTGTCCAGATCGTACTGAGCCATTGCCTTTCTGCGTTCCTTGTTCAGGATCTTCGCCACGCGAAGCTCGCGGTCGACCAAAGAGTACTCATAATCGATGTTGCTGTTCATCGAAGCAAAATATGCTCCCACAATTGCCGCAACGCCAAGTGCCAGCGGAATCAGCGCCCACAGGCCGATAATGCTCATCAGTGCCAGCCCGGCCATCAAAAATACCACAGCCGCTGCCACACATAACCCCTTTGCAAGGCCCATAAGGCCGTTCTTCTTGCGGGGGACCACTACTTCAATGATTCCAAGCTCCATGCATACACCTCAACATCCGACAATAGTTTACGCTATCTTATTACTTTTCATATAAATATTCAAGAAACAGCTTGCAGGTTTCCGGATGCTCTGTGTTCGCAACGATGCCGAACACACAGGCTGTGCTGTCATAGTTTCCGTTCTTCTGAATATAGGGCGCATCGTTGCACCAGATGCCCACAGCAACCGGCTCCTCCATCTGCTCCGGATCCGGCAGCGTAAAATTCGCAAGGCTTTCCCAGCTTTGTGCCTCACTCTGACTCGCCTGCGCCTTTTCGTCGTAATCCGCAGCATTGGCCGCTTCGGAATCCTCTGAGCTCACATCATCGTTTGCCTCCTGCTGCCTCCTTGCCTCCGCCTGATCGATGTAAAAAATACGATCCTGGTATCTCGCCATTGTCTCCTCGTCCAAAACCGTCGTCAGATCCAGAAATTCTCCGTTGTACGCATACTGTCTGAAATACCAGGCATCCATGACCGCCGTATCGATCTGCTGGGCTGCCGTCTCCGCCATAATCTTCTGAACAGCATAGATATCGTACTGGGATGAGGAATTGTCTCCCGGCGTCAGTGATTCCATAAGGTCCGCAAACACGTCCTCCTTCGAGGAATCCAGTCCCGCATAATCCAGAAATTCCGCCTCCAGCGTTTCCTGCTGGCCATCCTGGAGCGATGCATTCAAGAACAGCGTTCCGAACGCATACGGCTTGTAGGTCACATAATGATAGATCAGCGATATCCCGATGGCTGCCACGACAAGGACCACAATGGTCGGAATTTTCTCGTATTCCCAGAACCAGGCCAGATGTGCCTTTATTCCCTTTCCCTTCAGTTTCCCCCTCTGCTCACGAATTTCGTCCTGTATTGCCATATATAACTTCCTCCTGCTGCCGTTGTTATCGGGTAATCAGTGAAACGCTGATTAAAGCATTTCTCTAATCAGCGTTCACGTAGTAGTATACGCGATACTGTTATAAACCATTCGTGAATTTTTTATAACTATTCAGAAGGCAGGTCTTTCGTTTCCGGAAGACCTGCCTTGATGTAGGTTGAGCAATATATCCGCAGCAATTACAGCTGCGTATCCACAAAGATTGCATAGATGGCCCGGATCGCTCTCTCATAATCCGAATTCTCCACGCCGATGATGATATTGAGTTCTGACGACCCTTGGTCGATCATGCGAACATTCACATGCGCATGGGCAAGCGCTGAGAAAATCCGGCCGGAGGTTCCTCTCTGCGCCTTCATTCCGCGGCCGACCACAGCAATCAGCGCCAGATCCGACTCAATCTCAATGGTGTCCGGATCCGCCAGCCGGTGAATCTCCGAGACCACCTGCTGCTCCTTGTCCATGAACTCGCTTTCATGGACCACAACCGTCATGGTGTCGATACCGGAGGGCATGTGCTCAATGGAAATGCCGTTATCCTCAAAGGCCTGCAATACGCGGCGGCAGAAGCCAACCTCCGTATTCATCATGTCCTTGGTGATCAGGACTGCGCAGAAATCCTTTTTGCCGGCAACACCCGTGATCGTGTACCCGGATCTCTGGCAGGTGCTCTCTACAATCCAGGTGCCCTCATCCTCCGGCTTATTGGTATTTTTGATATTGATCGGAATTCCTTCCCGACGAACCGGGAAAATGGCATCCTCATGAAGGACGCCGGCTCCCATGTAGGAAAGCTCGCGGAGCTCACGATACGTGATATTGCGGATGGATGCCGGGTTGTCGACAATGCGCGGATCCGCCACAAGGAATCCTGAGACATCGGTCCAGTTCTCATATACACCCACGTGGCAGGCACCGGCAACAATCGAGCCGGTGATATCGGAGCCTCCGCGGGAGAAGGTCTTTACCTTCCCGTTTACATCGCACCCGTAAAAGCCCGGAACTACCGCGTGCTCCAGCGCCAGAAGACGCTCTCCTGTTGCCTTTTTCGTCTTTTCTTCGTCGAGCTGACCTTCCTCATCAAAGAAAATAATCTCCGCCGCGTCCACAAAGGTATAGCCCAGATATTCCGCCATCACTCGGCCGTTTAAGTACTCTCCGCGGGAAGCCGTATAATCACGGTTTGGCTCTGTCTGCAGAGCCTTCTCAATCGCAGCAAACTCATCGGCCAGAGAAAAGGAAAGGCCGAGTCCCTGAATGATCTCATTGTAGCGGCTCTGCAGCTCGCGGAAGGGATCCGTGAAATCCTCCCCGCTGCTTGCAAGCTCGTAGCAGCGGTACAAAAGATCCGTTACCTTTGTATCTCCGGAAAACCGCTTGCCCGGTGCAGACGGAACCACATACACACGCTCCTGATCGGCACGGATAATATCTCCTACCTTCTTAAACTGATGCGCATCCGCCAGTGAGCTTCCGCCAAATTTTACAACCTTTTTCATAACACTCCTCTTTATTACCCCTCATAAGCAGCAAACCTGTCTGTATCCGCTGCTCGCACGTCCGCGTTCCTTATGCGCTTAGCACACGGATGCTCTTTTTCAGTGACGAGATCTGTGCCGCCTTCTCTTCAAACTCAGCCTCCGTAATCTCCGGTGTCACAAAGGCAAACTCCTCCGGAAGCGCTTCATTTACCACAATGCGGATGTCTCCGCCGAAAAGCCCGGTTGCCTTGACCAGATCCTCCTTACCGATCCGGACAAAATAACGATCCTTCCACTCCATCGGATCCAAAAGGTCCGCATCCTGATTGGTCAGTCCGATGTTGATGCTGCTGCCGATGCTGCGGGCACACTCAACCACATCCGAAACCACTGCGCTGGCTGTAGGGAGCTTTCCTGCGCCGCTTCCGTAGAACATCAGATCACCAACCATGTTGCCGTGCACCAGAATGCCGTTATACACATCGCTTACGCCGTACAGGGGATGGCTCTCCGGTACCACGTAGGGTGCTGTGCGTACATATACCTTTCCGGTTTCCGAATCATGATGGCACACGCCCAGGAGCTTAATCGCGCTGTGAAGCTGCCTTGCATAGCCAAAATCGTCTGTGTCGATTTTTGTAATGCCCTCGCACGGAACCTGCTCGAACTTAACATTGCCTCCGGTGACAAGAGACGCCAGGATCGCAATCTTGCGGCAGGGATCATATCCTTCGATATCGGCCTCCGGGTTACGCTCCGCGTATCCGTTGTCCTGAGCCTGCTTCAATGCCACATCGAACGCAAGCCCCTCCTGTTCCATCTTCGTCAGGATATAGTTCGTTGTTCCGTTAAGGATTCCCATAATGGACGTAATGAATTCCTGGGAGAACGATGTACGCAGGGGACGCAGAATCGGAATTCCGCCGCCGACGCTCGCCTCAAAGAGATAGCTGCAGTTATGCTCCTTGGCCGTTACCGCAAGAACACCGCCCAGTGCATCCACCAGCTCCTTATTGGACGTGCACACGCTGATTCCCTTCTCCAGAGCCTTCTTTGAAAAAGTAAACGCAGGCTCCTTTCCTCCCATCGTTTCACAGATCACGCGGATTTCCGGATCATTCAGAATGACGTCAAAATCGTGCACCACCCGGTCCCCGTAGGGAGAGTCCGGAAAATCGCGAAGATCCAGAATATACTTGACATGGATTCCTTCCGGACAGTCGCGGAGTATCTCCTTTTGATTCTTGTCAATCACCTCGGCAACGCCGCTTCCCACTGTACCAAAGCCCAATATTGCGATTTCAATCATGTTCATCCTCCATTCCGCTCTGTGGCTGAATAGTTACTTAAATCGGTTTATGTCTGCGGAAGACCCGCAATCTTCATGCGATGTACTCCCGAGAGTCCCTCCAGCTGTGCCAGGAGTGCGCTGATGTCATCGCTGTCCTCCAGCACCTGAATGCTGATGCTGACCGTCGCCATCCCGCCGATGGGGATGGACTGATGAATGGTCAGGATATTGGCACGGAGCTTCGCAATGACGTTTAGAATGTCCGAAAGCACACCGGTTTCGTCGCTGATTTCCAGAGACAGGGTAACGGTCATTCCAACCATACTGCTGTGAAACTCTTCAATATCATCCTTAAACTTGTAGTAGGAGCTGCGGCTGATGCCCAGCAATTCCACTGCCTCCTGCACGGTTTTCACCTTGCCGGTGGACAGTAGCCGGTTGACCTCCACTACCTTCTGCAGCGTTTCCGGAACTGCACGTTTGCGAATCAGATAGAGATCCGTTTGGTTATGCAAAATCATCACACCTCATCTTTCCAGTGCTGGCTGTACGCTTCTCGCGGACATTTGTGCGCCAACGTTGGATATCCTAACACCACCGGTATGGCAATGCAAGGCCAACTTTACTTTAACTCTGTAAAATGTTACCATGATGAATCATGATATATGCTAAAGTGCCGTCGGCATTTGCATTGCAGGTTTGGGGGATACATAATGAACAAGAAATTACACACAGATGCAGTTGACCAGCTTTTTGATGGTATTCTGGCGCTGAAGGATAAAGAGGAATGCTATCGCTTTTTTGAAGATTTGTGCACTGTAAACGAGCTTCTTTCTCTTTCGCAGCGCTTTGAGGTGGCCGCCATGCTGCGCAATCACGAGACATACCTCAAGATCGCCGAGCAGACAGGCGCCTCCACTGCCACCATCAGCCGTGTCAACCGTTCACTCAATTATGGGAATGACGGTTATGAGATGGTTCTGGAACGGATCAAAGAAAAGTAAGATTTTTGCATTGGGCGTACTGCTGTATTTGCTGGCAGTACTCCCTTTTATTGTGTACCGCGGCGGTATTTTCTTCTATTACGGGGACTACAACGTACAGCAGGTTCCCTTCTATATTCTCGCGCACCGCGCAGTTCGAAACGGCAACTTCTTCTGGAATTTCAATCTGGATCTTGGCTCCTCCATGGGCGGCAGCTTTGCTTTTTATCTTTGGGGAAGCCCGTACTTTTGGTTCTCCTGCCTGTTTCCTGAGGCATGGATTCCCTACATGATGCCATTTTTTATGTCGCTCAAGTACGGAACGGCACTGCTGACCTCCTACGTCTGGCTTTCCACGCAGGTAAAGTCCGAGCGCGGAGCACTTCTTGGTGCGCTTTTATACGCCTTCTCCGGGTTTGCGGCCTGCAACATTGTCTTCCAGCACTTTCATGAGGCAATTGCCTTTTTCCCGCTGTACCTTCTGGCCGCGGATTCCCTGCATACACATCTGCAAAAGGCGCGCTCGTCCGGTTCCAGGGCTGTTCTTCTTTCAGGATTTCTTGCATTTTCTCTGATGACAGCTGCCATGTCTGTCATCAATTACTTTTTCTTCTTCGGACAGGTGGTTTTCCTGATTCTGTACTGGCTGATCCGCTATTGTCCCGGCCAGCGTTTTATGATGGTGGTCAAGGAGGCCGGCTGGTATGCTCTTGCGGCTCTTCTAGGGCTTGCACTTTCCGCCTTTTTCCTGATTCAGGTGTGGGATACGGTTTCCGGCAACACCCGGCTCTTAGACGTTCTCCTTGGCTATAACATGGTAGCCTATTCCGAGCCGACAACGCCTCTGGCAATCCTAAAATCCTTTTTCATGCTGCCGGATCTGGTAGGCCGCGGGACCTTGTTCACCAGTGAGCAGGTCCGCGTCAGTTCCCTTTCCATGTATGTGCCGTGCTTTGCCGTCTCCGGCGCCATTGCCTTCCTGCGGAGCCAAAAGCGCGGCTGGAAGCGGCGCCTTCTTCTGGCCTGCCTTGTCACCGCCTTTGTCCCGATTCTGAATTCGGTCTTTGCAATGTTCAATTCCGAGTACTATGCACGGTGGTTTTATATGCCGATTCTCATGATCTGTCTGGTCACCGTGGAAGAACTCGAGGACTC
Organism: Acutalibacteraceae bacterium; assembly: GCA_963597485.1. Classification (GTDB taxonomy): domain Bacteria; phylum Bacillota; class Clostridia; order Lachnospirales; family Lachnospiraceae; genus CAG-791. The sequence continues at coordinate 970 of CAVBQH010000047.1, read as the reverse complement.
CGACTGCAGCAACCTGCGAGTCGGAACACGTTGGACTTTTCTTGCCACCGCGCTTTTTATCCTGTGTGCCTTCCTTCCTACGGAGGCTGTCACGGAGGAAGCCGGAGGCGGCATTGCCTGGCTGCAGATCATGGAATATCCGGAGCTTTTCCTGGTAGAGGCCATTGTGACTGCACTGATGCTGCCGGCCCTCGTCGCCATGGTGCGCGGTGCGCATTTGCCTCTCTCGGCGCCGGTTTCAGCAAAGCTCTTATCCAGACAGTCTCTGCTCTCTTCGCATTTAGCCTCCAACAGGCAGCGCTGCGGACTCGTTTCACGCACGGCCCTCGTCCTCACCGCGATTTGCTGCGTTCTGACACAGATGGGCGTGTTGTATAACGGGAATTCTCTTATTGCCAAAAGCGGCGGAGATAAATGGAAAAGCCAGATTCTCCAGAATAAGCCGGTCCTGCCCGGATATGAAGACACTGACTTCTCCCGCATCGAGACCGACGGAACCTCCACCAATTATGAAATGGTATGGGGATATCCCACCATCCATTGCTTTGAAAGTACTGTGTCTCCCGGTATTTTTGCCTTCTATAAGGGCATAGGCAAGGAGCGGACCGTCGACTCCAAGCTAAGCTTTGATCATATCGGTGCCAGAGCAATTCTCTCCGCCAGGTATTATCTGGAAAATGAGCTTGTCTCCTCCGATGAGTCCTATTCCGATAAGGGCGGTTTGATTGGCTACCGAAAGGTGGGAGAATCCGATGGCTACAGCATCTATGAAAATCAGTACTTCATTCCCATGGGCTTCACTTTTAACCGGTATATGACAGAGGACACCTATTCACTCCTGCTGGATGAGGATGGAACGGCTGCCGACCGTCTCTTGGCGGAGGATATCATTCTCGATGATGAGGCGGCAAAGCGATACGGATATCTGTTTGAAGAACAGGATACCGAGCTGAATCCCTCCGGCATTTCC
>CAVBQH010000046.1:0-18344 GCA_963597485.1 Acutalibacteraceae bacterium | reverse complement strand
CCTGCAAGCAGTCAATTCACGTTGAAATGTGGCAGGTGCTAAACAGATACAAATTATGCTTTTACAAATGCCAGTGTCTTGGCCGCAATGCCGGCGCCGTCGAGTCCATACTTCTTCACAAGCTCTCCGGCTGTTCCTGACTCACCGAAGCGATCCTCAATTCCAACACGGCAAAGTCTGGTCGGAAGCTTCTCCGAGAGAACCTCTGCCACTGCTCCGCCGAGTCCACCGATGATGCTGTGTTCCTCTGCTGTCACTACTTTGCCGGTTTTGGCAGCGGATGCCAGAAGAAGCTCTTCATCAATCGGCTTGATCGTGCAGATATTAATAACCTCTGCATCAATTCCTTCGCCCTTAAGAATTTCCGCTGCATCCAGTGCCGCCGCAACGCAAATGCCGGTTGCAACAATGGTCACGTCCTTCCCTTCCTTCAGCAGCTTTCCTTTTCCGATCTCAAACTTGTAGTCCGCATCATTAAATACCGGAACTGCATATCGTCCAAAGCGCATATATACCGGTCCGACATAATCGGCTGCTGCCTTTACGCAGGCTCTTGCCTCAATATCGTCCGAAGGGCTCATAACAACCATGCCCGGAATGGTACGCATCAGAGCAAGATCCTCATCGCACTGGTGGCTGGCGCCGTCCTCACCAACGGTAATACCCGCATGGGTTGCACCGATTTTGACATTCAGATGCGGATACCCGATGGAATTACGAACCTGCTCATACGCACGTCCGGCAGCAAACATTGCGAATGTGGAGGCAAACGGCACCTTTCCTGCTGCCGCAAGTCCTGCTGCAATGGTCATCATATTGCCTTCTGCAATACCGCAGTCAAAAAAACGCTCCGGATACTTTTTGGCAAAGTAGGATGTTCTGGTGGAAGCCTTCAGGTCCGCATCCAGAACAACAATATCGGGATGGTCAGCACCAAGCTCCTCTAATGCGTGTCCGTAGCTCTCACGAGTTGCGATCTTCTTAACGTCAGCCATTACTCTGCCTCCTTTTCCAGCTCTGCATCTACTGCAGCAAATTCCTCCATAGCTACCGCATACTGCTCGTCATTCGGTGCCACGCCGTGCCATGCCGCCTGGTTCTCCATATAGGAAACGCCCTTGCCCTTTACGGTTTTGGCAACAATTGCCGTCGGCATTCCTTTGGTTGCGCGAGCCTCTGCAAAAGCAGCGCGAATCTCATCAAAATCATGTCCGTTGATAGTAATAACATGGAAATTGAAGGCTTCAAACTTTTTGTCAATCGGATACGGATTATTAACCTCGGAGATATCTCCGTCAATCTGAAGGTTATTATTGTCTACCACCACGCAGAGATTGTCCAGCTTCTTGGCTCCTGCGAACATAGCGGCCTCCCAGACCTGGCCTTCCTCCAGCTCACCATCGCCCAGAAGCGTATAAACACGATAATCCCGCGCATCAACCTTTCCTGCAACGGCCATGCCGACTGCTGCGGAAATTCCCTGTCCAAGCGATCCCGAGGACATATCCAGTCCCGGAAGATACTGCATGCTGGGGTGTCCCTGCAGCCTTGTTCCGAGCTTACGGAAGGTCTTCAATTCCTCCACCGGAAAATATCCCTTATGTGCCATTGCAGAGTACAGCCCCGGGCAGGTGTGGCCCTTTGACAGAACAAAGCGGTCTCTGTCCGGATTGCCGATCAGCTCCGGTCCGACATTCATCTCCTCAAAAAACAAATACGTGTACAGATCCGCTGCGGATAAGGATCCGCCCGGATGACCCGCCTGTGCGGAGTAAACCGCTGTCACGATTCCCTTGCGGATTTCGTTGGCAGTTTTTTTAAGCTCCAGATTTTTCAACTCGTTTTCCTCCTTTACTTTGCGCCGGGAATTTCCCAGACAAATGTGTTCTCTTCACTATTGCTTCCGGACCTGCAACGTGCTTTTCGCAGTCCTCCTAGCAGGTCCGTATGATCTCCTGCAAAGGCAATCACTTTGACTGGCCGTAATATGCATTTGCTCCATGCTTGCGATAATAATGCTTGTCCTGCAGCACCTGCGGTGCAGGGAGCACCTTCGGATTGATCAGCTCCGTACGGTATGCCATCTTGGCAACCTCCTCCAGAACCACTGCACTGTGCACTGCATCCACCGGATCCTTGCCCCAGGCAAAGGGCCCGTGATTTTTGCAAAGGCAGGCAGGAACCGCCTCATAGTCCTTTCCAAGACGGGCAAACTCATCCACAATCAGAACTCCGGTATTCTTCTCATAGGCCTCGTCAATTTCTTCCTTTGTCAGCGTACGCAGACAAGGCACGTCTCCGTAATAATAATCTGCATGGGTTGTGCCGTAGCAGGGAATGCTGCGTCCGGACTGTGCCCAGCTGGTCGCATAAGAGGAATGTGTGTGCACCACTCCGCCGATGTTTGACCACTTTTTATACAGATATGCATGTGTGGGCGTGTCCGAAGAGGGATTCATCTTGCCCTCCACCTTGTTGCCGTCAAAATCCACGACAACCATGTCCTCCGGCCGAAGCTCCTCGTACGGAACTCCGCTCGGCTTAATTACAAATACTCCATCCTCCCGGCTTACACCGGACACGTTGCCCCAGGTAAATGTGACCAACCCGTACTGCGGAAGCATCATATTGGCCTCATAAACCTGTTGTTTTAACTCCTCCAGCATATTGCTCTCCTTTCCTTCACTCTCCCTGCTGCCGCCTCAATCTCACCGCTCCGAACTATGCTTCTGCATGCTTCTCGTCCTTATGACTCTCCCGATAGGACTTAAACTCCCGAAGCTCCAGACTCTTGATCGCCTGGGCTTCAATCGCGATGCCCTTCTTGTACCGTTCCAGATACGCATCAAAACCGGACACGTCCGCCTGATTCGGCCGAATGGTCTCACCATCTGCTGACGCAAAGACGTTTTTATTCAGCCACTCATCCAGCGCAAGTCCTTCACTTCGAACCTCATACGCTGCCAGAAGAGCGATTCCCCAGGCCCCGCCCTCGCCGGCCGTTGTCATGCAGGTAACCGGTGTGTTGAGTGCCGCAGCCAGCATGCTCTGTCCGACGCCCTTCGTCTTAAACAGGCCGCCGTGCCCCATCATGTTGTCTACTTTAACCCCTTCCTCTTTGAGCAGAAGATCCATTCCCACCTTCAGGGCAGAGAGTGAAGCGTACAGGTGCACACGCATGAAATTCGCAAGGCTCAGGTCCGAATTCGGCGTTCTCACAAACAAAAGTCTTCCTTCATCCACCTTCGTAATCGGCTCGCCGGAATAATAGTTATACGCCAAAAGACCACCGCAATCCTTATCCCCTTCCAGTGCCTTATTGTAAAGGACGGAATACACCTTGTTGCGGTCCTCATCTCCCAGGCCCATAGCCCGGCCAAACTCGTCAAAAAGGCTCACCCATGCACTCAGGTCTGTGGTGCCGTTGTTGCAATGTGCCATTGCAACCAGATCACCGGAGGGCGTTGTTACCAAGTCAATCTCCGGATATACATTCTTAAGTTCCTTTTCCAGGACGATCATGCCAAAGCAGGATGTACCGGCAGACACATTGCCCGTTCTCCTGGCTACTGCATTAGTAGCCACCATACCGGTGCCGGCATCACCCTCCGGAGGGCACATCGGAATGCCGGCCTCCAGATCACCGGCCGTATCCAGAAGCTTTGCGCCCTTTTCTGTAAGGAATCCGGCCTCTTCTCCTGCCTTCCGGTTCTTCGGGAAGATATCAGGGAGCTTCCAGTTGTAGTCCTTGTATGAAATCAGCGCATTAAACTTATCAATCATCTCCGGATCAAAGTCTCCGGTCTGCATACTGATCGGGAACATGCCTGATCCGTCATCAATACCGATCACCTTCTCACCGGTGAGCTGCCAGTGAACATAGGCCGCAAGTGTTGCCACAAAGCGAATGTCCTTTACATGCTCTTCTCCGTTCAGAATTGCCTGATATAAGTGTGCAATGGTCCATCTCTGCGGGATATTGTAATGGAACAGCTCTGTAAGCTTTTCAGCCGCCTCTCCGGTAATGGTATTGCGCCATGTACGGAACGGCACCAGCAGCTCATCCTTGTCATTAAATGCCAGATAGCCGTGCATCATCGCACTGATGCCGATGGCAGACAGACGCCGTATAACAACTCCGTATTCGCCAAGCACGTTCTTCTTCAAATCGGCGTAGCACCCCTGCAGTCCCTGCCAGATTTCATCCAGCGAGTAGGTCCACACACCGTTTTCCAGGCGGCTCTGCCATTCCCATACGCCCTGTGCAACCGGAGTATTGTCCGTTGCGATCAGCTCCGCCTTGATTCGCGTCGAGCCGAACTCAATACCTACAACCGCTTTTCCAGCTTCAATTTCCTGTTTAATTTGTGTCTGATCCATTTTCCATATCCCCTTCCATTTTGTGGATTAGTTTAGATCACGCTAAAGGCATTCTAGCATATTCGGCATATACAATCCATTCATACGCCGTTTTCTTTGGTGATTTCTTCCAAATATCCTCGGTCCCAGAGCAGTATGTTCAGTTTTCTGGCACACGTAACAGCAGGTCCGCTAAAATACCGGTTTGTCATTACCGCACCAACCATGCAGTCGTAAAATGCCTTCCCGGCAAAGGCCTCCTGCACCGCGTGCACGCCCACAACGCTCTCATAGCACTTGCACTGCACCGCATAGGTGACACCGTCACGCTCACACAGGATATCTGCTCCGAAATCACCGCTCCCTCTGGTAACTTCCACGTTCTGAAACCCGGATTCGCGCAAAAGCTCCGCACAGTAAAATTCAAAATCATGCCCTTCCATCTCATCCATTTCCGGTGCGTCCGGACGGCTGTGCCGATTCACCCACCGGAGTGCCGCATAGACCAGAATGCAGCCCAGAAGGACAAGAACTGCCGGCAGTATATAATTCATATTCGGGTCATTATTCCTTTCCTGTGATTCTCCGCTCCGCCCAATGTGCGATTCGCCTTGCAGCGTCCGCGCCGCGTTCCGGCAATGTGAATTCCGGAATGCGCACCTGCGGCGCTTCAAGCTCCGGATAATCCACCTCTTCGCGGCTAAACAGCGAATGCCCCAGGGCCGTCTGCATCTGTTCCGGCGGATACAGCTCCGAGAAATCAATTTCCGGAGCAAGAAGCTCCGGCGCGCGGTCGCCCAGCATCATTTCTCCCACCGGCCCGATGGGCTTGCTTACATAAAAATCCTCATCCGTCTCCAGGCAGTAGGCCGCAAGCTGTGCTCTGTCCGCAGCCGTCTTATAAATATTCCCCTGCCCGCCATCAAAGCTCATGCACTTGGCGCCGCAGTCAATATCAACGAACCGTTCCGAACGATAAATATAATTGTGCCCTGCCGGGAGTACATCCGCGAGGCTATGCCCTGCCTGCCGATTGGTTTCCTGATAGTAATAGTCCGTAATTGTATGCCCGCAGATCAGAATACTGTAGGTCTTTGTTCCGGTGTACTGCGAAAAAGGATTCTCGCGGGGCAAGAGCCGCCTCCAGACCGCATCCATGCGCGCCCGTTTCCTTTGCTGCGGTGTTGCCTCCACATCGTCAAAAAAAGGATAGGCATGTGCCGCCATGAAGCGTCTTCCGTCCACGAGGATATCGCAGGAAAACGGCAGCTCGTACAGCCAGTCACGCAGGTCCAGCTGCTCCTGCGGCGTCAGTGACAGAAACGCCTCCCAGGTCACCCGACCATGATTGGCATTCAACCAGTTTTCCTCAGATGCTTCAATATCTCTCCCCGCCAGCCATGCTTCGATGGCGGACAAAAACATCAGTTCATGGTTTCCCATCAGGCAATGTACAAAATCATACTCCTCATCCAGGCGTTTGACTGTCAGGATGGTCTCCATGGATGCCTCTCCCCAGTCTCCGTAATCCCCCAACAGATACAGAGAATCACTTCCGTCATAGCGGAAGCGGATCTTGTCCAGAAGCCTTTGAAATTCTTCGAATGCGCCGTGTATGTCGCTGATTGCATAAGTAGCCATGACCGCATTATACCATGATCCCGGCGGCCAGTAACATACGGTCCGCCGGGACCACACCAATCCTCTGACGCCAAAAAGAGCACAGGCCTTTTGGGTCTGTGCTCTTCTCTATGCACTATGTGAAGCTATCAGCAATCAAAGCTTCGGGCCGGCAGCAACCAGTGCCTTTCCAGCCTCGTTGCCCTCGTACTTTGCGAAGTTCTTGATGAATCTCTGTGCAAGATCCTCTGCCTTTGCGTTCCACTCAGCAGCATCTGCATAGGTATCGCGAGGATCCAGAATTGCAGGATCTACGCCCGGAAGCTCTGTAGGGACCTCAAAGTCAAAGAAAGGAATCTTCTTGGTAGGAGCCTTCAGAACATCGCCATTCAGGATTGCATCGATGATGCCGCGGGTATCCTTGATGGAGATACGCTTGCCGGTTCCGTTCCAGCCAGTGTTTACAAGGTAAGCCTTTGCGCCGCTCTTCTGCATCTTCTTAACCAGCTCCTCTGCATACTTGGTAGGATGCAGCTCCAGGAATGCCTGGCCGAAGCAAGCGGAGAATGTAGGAGTAGGCTCCGTGATTCCGCGCTCAGTTCCTGCAAGCTTTGCTGTGAAGCCGGACAGGAAATAGTACTGTGTCTGCTCAGGAGTCAGAATAGAAACCGGAGGCAGAACGCCGAATGCATCTGCGGACAGGAAGATTACGTTGTCAGCAGCCGGGCCGGAGGATACGCCGTTTACTGTGGAGGCAATCTTCTCAATGTGGTTGATCGGATAAGATACGCGAGTGTTCTCGGTAACGCTCTTATCATCGAAATCAATCTTGCCAGCCTCGTCAACTGTTACGTTCTCAAGAAGAGCATCTCTCTTGATTGCGTTGAAGATGTCAGGCTCGGACTCCTTGTCCAGTCCGATAACCTTTGCATAGCAGCCGCCCTCAAGGTTGAATACGCCGTTGTCATCCCAGCCGTGCTCGTCATCGCCGATCAGAAGGCGCTTGGGATCTGTGGAAAGAGTGGTCTTGCCGGTTCCGGACAGACCAAAGAAGATAGCGGTGTGCTTGCCATCCATATCGGTGTTGGCGGAGCAGTGCATGGAAGCCATGCCCTTCAGCGGAAGGTAGTAGTTCATCATGGAGAACATGCCCTTCTTCATCTCGCCGCCGTACCAGGTGTTCAGGATTACCTGCTCCTTGGAGGTGATGTTGAAAGCAACGCAGGTCTCAGAATTCAGGCCAAGCTCTGCATAGTTCTCAACCTTTGCCTTGGAAGCATTGTAAACAATGAAATCAGGCTCGAAGTTTGCAAGCTCTTCCTCAGTAGGACGAATGAACATGTTGGTAACAAAGTGAGCCTGCCATGCAACCTCAACAATGAAACGAACTGCCATTCTTGTGTCTGCATTTGCGCCGCAGAATGCGTCAACAACGAACAGTCTCTTGTCGGAAAGCTCCTTCTTAGCCAGATCCTTGACAGCCGTCCAGGTCTCCTGGGTCATCGGGTGGTTGTCGTTCTTGTACTCATCGGATGTCCACCAAACGGTATCCTTGGAGTTCTCATCAACAACAATGTACTTGTCCTTAGGAGAACGGCCGGTGTATACGCCGGTAAATACGTCAACTGCGCCCAGCTCTGTCTCCTTGCCAACCTCATAGCCTTCCAGATCAGCCTTGGTCTCTTCCTCGAACAGCTGCTCGTAGGACGGATTGTAGACGATCTCGGTTGTTCCGGTGATGCCATACTTTGTTAAATCTACGTTTGCCATAGTATCCTGAAACCTCCATATAAAACTTATACTGCTGCAACGACCCAAAGCACATCCGCAAACCGCTGCCAGGCAGGTTTTCATCGGCTATGAAACGTTACATACTGTTAATAAATTAACACTGGTACGGTTATACCACAAAAAAAATACGCTCACAATGAAAAACGCTGAATTTTATGTGTTTTTTATCAGCGCTTTATAAATTTCCCGTTTCGGGACCCCGCGATCCTTCGCCACGCATTTCATGGCTTCCTTGCGGTCCATCCCCTGGTCCCCATAGCGGGCCATGTGCTCTTCAATGCTCATGGCCGTCCACGCCGCCTCTTCTCTCCGGCGTTTTTCCTCCGGGTCTGCTCCTGCGAGAATCAGAACATATTCGCCGCGCGGCTCGGCACTCTCATAGTATTCGAGTGCCTCTGCCAGCTGAAACGGTCTGGCCTCCTCAAATTTCTTGGTCAGTTCCCTGCACAGTACGATCCGCCTGTCTCCCACGGCCGCATAAAGCTCCTTCAGCGCAGCCTTCAGGTGATGCGGCGCTTCGTACAAAATGGTGGTCCTCTCCTCTTCCTTCAGGGATTCCAGAACCCGCGTTCGTTCCTTTTTATCCGTGGGCAAAAAGCCCTCAAAGCAGAATCTCCTTGCCGGCATCCCGGACATGGTTAATGCCGTAATAAGTGCACAGGCCCCCGGGAGAGAAGTAACGCGGATTCCCTGCTCCATGCACGCTGCTGCCAGCACCTCACCCGGATCTGAAATGGCCGGAGTTCCCGCATCCGTTACCACCGCAATGCTCTCCCCACGGAGAAGGTGTCCGATCAGCTCCTGCGCCTTTTCATACTTGTTATGCTCATGATAGCTCGTCATCGGCTTATGGATATCATAGTGGTTTAAGAGCTTCAGCGTATTCCGGGTATCTTCCGCCGCAATAAGGTCCACAGTCCGAAGTGTTTCCAGTACACGAAGTGTAATATCCTCCAGATTGCCAATCGGTGTGGCGCACAAATACAAAACTCCAGGTCCGCCGGCAGATGTTTCCTTAGTAGCCATATAATTCCAGAATCTCCTTGGTATATTGTCCCGGTGCCTCATATACGATAAGCGGCTTCTCCACCGTAATACGGGGACGGCCACCCCGAACGCAGTCCAAAAGGACCATATTCGGTTCTCTGTCTGCGAACGGATATACAAGCTGCATACGTTTGGGCTCTAAATGGCAGGCACACATCGTCACCATCAGCTCCGCCAGGCGAAACGGACGGTGTACCAGATATACATGTCCGCCCGGCCGCACGAGCTTTTGTGCCGCAGCAGCCACATCTGCCAGGCTGCAGCACACCTCATGCCGCGCAATGGCCATGGCATCATTGGGATTGCGCAGCCCGTGCAGGCTGGTCATATACGGCGGATTGGATGTGACGACATCAAAAGAAGCAGCTGCCAGCAAAGCATCTGCTTCCCGGATATCCCCCGTCACAATGTCAATCTTATCCTCCAGCCCGTTCAGCGCTACGCTCCGTCTTGCCATATCGGCGCTTTCCGGCTGAATCTCCAGCCCCGTGAAATGAGCAGCACCGGTTTTCGCACTCAAAAGGAGCGGTAGAATCCCCGTTCCTGTTCCCAGATCCAGGACCTTGTCTCCGTTCGCAGCTCTCACAAACCCGGAAAGCAAAACAGCATCCATCCCAAAGGAAAACCGTCCCGGATTCTGAATGATCTCCAGATGGCTCCTCTGGAGATCATCGATCCGTTCATTCGGTTTGAGCAGGTTTTTCTTCTCTTCTTCTGTCATTGCTGCCGGTTCTTCTTCTGTATCTGTGACGCCTGCGGCTGTAGCTGTCCGTATCCGGGCGTTCTCCCTCCGGATGCTCTCCGGATTCTCTCACTTCCCTGTGCTCCTGCGGGCGACGCTCCGGACGATTTTTCCCTTCCTGCTGCCCTCTGGGCCGGCGATCTCGCCTTTCCTTGGGGCTGCGCTCCGACGCCTTTGTCTCTCCCTCCGGGCGATCCGTCTGCTTAACCCCCTCCGGCTTTTCCTCTTTGCCCGGCTCTCTCATTTCGGGCTTGGCAGATGCCGCTTCCTTCCGGCCGCCGCCCCTGGATGCATTCCCGGAATTCTTCAGCTCTGTGCGGTTGATCTTGGGCTTTGCCTGTCCGCGTTTTCTGCGCCGCAGAATCGTTATTTCATCTGCTCCGCATTCGTGGAGCTCCTTTTCGTCGTTCACCTCAACCAGAACCCGAACAGTCTGCTTCAGAATGTTGACACCGGCCACCTCTCCGGTAAGCCCATCCGTCGTCTCCACCTCATCTCCGAGGCGAGGAAGATTTTTGTTCAGCGCCTCATAGGTTTCCTCTTCATTCTTGAGGCAGCACATCAGCCTTCCGCAGGAGCCGGAAATCTTTGTCGGGTTCAGCGACAGATTCTGTTCCTTTGCCATCTTAATGGAAACAGGGACAAAATCCGACAGATAGGTATGGCAGCAGAGCGGTCTGCCGCAGATGCCATATCCGCCCAGTATCTTTGTCTCGTCGCGTACGCCGATCTGGCGCAGCTCGATTCTGGTGTGGAACACTCCTGCCAGATCCTTCACCAGATCCCGGAAATCCACACGCCCGTCCGATGTAAAATAAAACAGAATCTTGCTGTTATCAAAGGTATATTCCGCATCGATCAGCTTCATATCCAGATTGTGCCGGCGGATCTTCTCAAAGCAGATGCGGTATGCCTCTCTTTCCTTTTCTCTGTTCTCCGCAATGCGGCGTTCATCCGCCGCCGTGGCCATCCGAATGATCTTCTTAATGGGGGCCTTAAAGCGCTTCTGATGAATCTGCATCGGATCACAGACGCTGGTTCCGTACTCCTGTCCGCGCGCAGTCTCTACAATGACATGACTTCCTCGCCGAACCGGCAAATCACCCACGCCAAAATAGTAGGACTTGCCCGCCGTGCGAAATCGTACGCCGACTACAGCCGTAAGATCCTCGTCTTCTTCCGCAACCGGTGCCTCCTGCGGTGCCGGAGATTCCGTTTCTTCCCGGGAAAGCTCCGGCTCCGCAGAGACGGTCACCGTTTCCTCTTCCTCAATTATGACTTCCTTTATCTGTTCTTCCATGTGTTGCACTTTCCGTAATTGGCAACTATTCAGAGCCAGTCAAAAACAGTTGCCGTAATTGTTATGATACCAGGGGCAAAAGACCCGAAACTCCGATGAGCGCTCAGCGCTTCTTCAGAATTCTCCGAATCCCCAGCAAAAGAAGCTCCGCTGTCTGTGCTTCATTTTCCTTGCTCTGAACCCTTTTCTGGGCCGCATCTATGGCCTGCTGTATCCTCTCGAGGCTCTCATAGGGTAATTGTCCCGCAATATTACTAATATACGTTATATGCTCCTGAAAGATCAAGCGACCCGCATCCTGTGTGCTTTTCATAACCAGGATATCCCGATACCAGCTTCGGATGAAATCCAGAAAATCCTCCATGTGCTGCGGAAGGTTTTCCTTGCCGCCTCCGGCTGTTTTCTGTGAAAAGACAACGATCTGGTGACTGTTTTGGCTCTCAATTCGTTCCAGGAAGCGTATGGTCTCCTCCAGATAATTCTCCAGCTCTTCCTCGCAGAGCGCCAGACACCGCCCCGGATTTCCATGGGACAAATCTGCATAAAACGCTGCCTTTTGACTTGTCTTTCCCTGCTTTTCCAGGTATCCCGTCAGTTCCTCTTTGGTAGCCGGATGCAGCGGAATGGTCACGCACCGGGAGAGAATGGTCGGAAGAAATACCGACAGATTTTCTGCCAGGAGAATAAATACCGCATACGCCGGCGGCTCCTCCAGTGTTTTCAAAAGGGCGTTCTGGGCCTGAACGGTCAGGCGCTCTGCCTCCGGAATGATATAAATCTTCCGCTCCGCCTCATAGGGCTTCACCGCCACATCTGCCTGAACAAATCTCGACAGCTGAACTCCAAGCGTCTTGGTTTTCGTGGTAACGCCGGCGCGCTCCGCTGTCACCAGCATTACATCCGGATGTGATCCGCTCTGTATCCGGCGGCATGCATGGCATTGCCCACACGGCTCCAGAAGTCCGTCTTTCTCCTGCGGCTTTTCACACGTCAGCGCTGCCGCAAAAGAAAGAGCCAGCTTTTTTTTGCCGGCTCCCTTCTCCCCATGAATCAGATATGCCTGTGACACATGACCGGTTCGAAGCGCATTCTGTAAGTGCTCCACCGCAAGCTTCTGCCCGATCACCCGGTCAAATCCGATTCCTGACATATTTTCTTCCATATCTCCTCAACACAGTCTTCCAGATGTTCATTCGTAAAGCGCTCGCATATTCCGGCCGCCTTCAGCTTCTCCTCTGAAAAGTCCGCTTCATCGGCAAGAAATCTTCGGCACAGTTCTGCATACCGCGGATGAGGTTCCCTTTTTTCCCGGTCCAGTGCTCTTTGCAGCCGCTCGCCCGCCTCCAGCTCCACATACAGCGGCACAACATTCTCTTTCCCGTAATAACGGCAAAAAGACCCGTAGGATTCCAGCGTGCCGATGAGGAGATAGTTCTGCCTTGTCAGATCGATCTGTCCGTCATCCTCCGTATAATAATGCCAGATACCGGAGACCACAGAATAATCCCGCGACTCAATGATTCGCCCCTCTCTTCCAGCCCGTTCAAATTCCGCATCCGACCGGAAGTAATAGGCTTCACCGTCCCTCTCGCCCTCTCGCATGGGCCTTGTGGTATAGGGTACAACCTCCTGAAGAAGAATTTCCCTGCTCTTTTCTGCCCGGTCCTTCAGTGCCCGGTATATAGTATCCTTCCCGGAAGCGCTCTTTCCCATCAGGCAGTATATGACATGCCTATCGCCCACGTCTTACCACACCTCGATAAACCGGATCATATTGGTCTTTCCGGATACACCCAGCGGGATTCCCGCTGTCAGCACAACCTTATCACCCGTCTTTACGTAGCCGGCAAGCTTCGCGCGATTGATGGCCGCCTCAAAGAGCAGATCCGCCGTCGGCTCCTGTTGGATAATGATGGGCTCCACGCCGAACAGCAGATTCATCTGGCAGGCCGTCTCCTTATTGGGCGTGCACGCGATGATCGGGCACACCGGCTTGTGGGCGGCCAGCCTTCTGGCGGTAAAGCCGGACAGCGTAACCGTAATAATCGCATCGGCATGTATATCCTCGCCGATTGTGCAGCAGGCATGCGAAATGGCTGTGGTCACATCACTGCGGTCGGTGATGCTGCGGGAATCCATGCGGGATGCGTAGTCCACATCCTTCTCCGAGCGCTCCGCGATCTTGGCCATAGTCTGCACAGCCTCCACCGGATACGCGCCGTTTGCACTCTCTCCCGAAAGCATAATTGCCGTTGTGCCATCATAGATTGCATTGGCCACATCCGTTGTCTCTGCTCTCGTCGGGCGAGGATTATGAATCATGGAATCCAGCATCTGGGTGGCTGTCACGCATATTTTGCCTTCCTGCTCTGCCCGGCGAATCATGTGCTTCTGAAGCGACGGCACTTCTTCCAGCGGCACCTCCACGCCAAGATCGCCGCGGGCAACCATAATTCCGTCGGCCTCTTCCAGAATCTCATCCAGATTCCGCACGCCCTGCACGCTCTCGATCTTCGCGATGATCTTAATCCCGCTGTTAAACTTCTTCAGAATCTGACGAATCTGGCGGATATCATCGGCAGTGCGGGTAAAGGATGCCGCAATGTAATCGAATCCGAGGACACAGCCGAATTCGATATCGCTCCGATCCTGTTCGCTGATAAACGGCATCGACAGATCTGCACCGGGAACATTAACGCCCTTATGGTTGGATACCGGTCCGCCGTTCACCACCGTGCAGACAATGTCTGTATCCTTAATAGCATCCACACGAAGCTCGATCAGACCGTCATCGATCAGAATGCTCCCGCCTTCCCGCACATCCTTCGGAAGGTCCTTATAGGTAATTGATGCAATGGTTGCATCGCCGTCCAGCTCTCTTGTTGTCAGCGTAAAGGTCTGCCCTGCCTCCAGCATTACCTTTCCGCCCTTGAAATCCCGCAGGCGGATCTCCGGCCCCTTGGTATCCAAAAGTGCGGCAACCGGAAGATTCTTCTCAATGCGAACCTTCTTGAGACGCTCAAACTTGCGTGCCTGCTCGTCGTGTGTGCCGTGTGAAAAGTTAAAGCGAGCCACATTCATTCCGGCATCAATGAGCTTGCTGATCATCTCCTCGCTCTCACTTGCCGGTCCCAGTGTGCAGATAATTTTTGTCTTTCTCATGCTGTCTCTCCTTACGGTTTTATGCCTGTTCGGAATTCATTGATGTTGGGGTCAAAAGGTCTTTTGACTATTCCGGCGTTGCCGCTGCCACGCTGTCTGTAAACGTCTCAAACGCTTCCTGATCCGCTGCAGGCAATGCGCTGCGAATGGTCAGTGTCGTGTCCAGAATGCTGCAGTTCTTCAGCGTTTCCAGCTGCGCGCGCATGGCCTTCGCCGTTACCGGGGCCCAGGTTCCGTTCTCTGCCAGAGCAAAAATACGCTTCTGAACACCCAGTGCCTTCATGTCCTCAATAAAGCTGCCGATCGGCGGATACATTCCCCCATTGTAGGTCGGACAGAAAAGAACCACTTTTCTGCAGCGCCAGACCTCACCGATCAGATACGACACATCCGTTTTCGATGCATCGTATACCACCACGCGGCTGCCGGATTTTTCCTCCAGTGCGGCAGCAAAGCTTTCCGCAGCACTTGCTGTGTGTCCGTACAGCGAGCCGTACACCACCAGTGTTTCCTCCGTCTCCGGCTCATAGCTGCTCCACTTTTGGTATTTGTCGATAAACCACCCAAGGTTCTCTCTCCAGATCGGTCCGTGCAGCGGGAGAATTACGGCGATATCGAGTCCTGCTGCCTTTCTGAGAACCGCCTGCACCTGCATGCCGTACTTGCCCACAATGTTGGCATAATAGCGGCGCGCTTCGTCAAGATAGTAATGCTCAAAATCATACTGGTCGGCAAATATTCCGCCCTCGAGGGCGCCGAAGGTACCGAAGGCATCCGCGGAGAATAAGGCCTTCGTTGCCTCATCGTAGGCAAGAAGAACCTCCGGCCAGTGCACCATAGGGGCTGCCACAAAGCGGAAGGTATGCTTGCCTGCGGCTAAAGTATCCCCTTCTTTTACAATCTGCGTATGGGCAATGACAAGCTCCGGAAAGAACTGGGAGATAAATTTAAAGGTCTGCGCGCCGGATACAACCGTCGTCTCCGGATATTGCTGTAATACGGTCTGCAAAAGGGCACAGTGATCCGGCTCCATGTGGAGCACCACCAGGTAATCCGGCTTCCGGTCTCCCAGCGCAGCATGCAGATTTTCCAGGTACTGACCCGCCACACTGCTGTCTGCTGTATCAAACAGCACAACCTTCTCATCCAGCACAACATAGCTATTGTAGGACACTCCCTTTGTAAGCGGAAACAGATTCTCAAATAATGCCAGCCTCCGATCGCTGCTGCCGATCCAAATGGTATCCTCTGCAACTTGTTTTATATTCTTCATTTTGTCCTTTCTATGCCGCTCCTCCGGCCAGCACTACTGCAAAACAATAAAGCTCTGCGGTCCAAGCAGTTACTATTGTCCACGATTTTCCGGAAAAGCACCAGCTAAAAACCAGTAAAAAAGAGGCCGTTCAGTCGCGCAGCATCACGAAGGCGCCAAAGTTCCCTCTTTTACCGGCGCTTGCTCGGTGGCTGAACAAAAGCTCCGGATTGCAGGCCGTGCAGACATCCGTTACATGGATGTGCTCCAGCTTCACGCCGCTTTCCAACAGTGTGATCCGGCAGGCTTCCCAGAGATTCAGCTGAAAATGTCCCGGATTCCCAAGGTCGAGGAGCAGCTCATTCTCTCTTCCCGGAAACGCCCGCCGGAATTCCTCTGCTACATCCTCGCTGACCTCATAATGATCGGCACAGATGGACGGTCCGATGCCCACCAGGATATCCGCCGGATCTGAGCCAAATTCCGCCTGCATCTGCCGGACGGTTACCGCGCCTATCCGGCCGACTGTCCCCCGCCAGCCGGAATGACTGGCGCCCACAGCCCGTTTTACCGGGTCCACAAACAAAAGCGGTACGCAGTCCGCATAGAACGTGGCCAGCAGCAGGCCCGGCTCGTTTGTGATGATCCCATCCGCGCTTTCCCACTCCGACGGACGCAGCACGCCCATACCTGCATCCTCTGCATACACACGGCGCACATTTGTCTCATGCACCTGATGCGAACAGACGCAGTGCTGCAGATCCGTGCCCAAAGTTGCCGCTATGCGGGAAAGGTTCTCCCGCACATTTTCCCGGCTGTCTCCTCTGCCGGTGGTCAGGTTCAATGTCGAAAACTGATCCTTCGAAACGCCGCCCAATCGGGTCGATATCATATTTACAGCAGCTCCGCCTTGCTCCAATGCAGGAAAATACAGGGACGGAAGCACGCTTCCGTCCCTGTTTGCATAATCCCGCTCCTCCAGCTCTCTGGATGTGTTTTTACGGATTATTCTCATCATTTTATTCGTCTGCCAGTCTTGCAAGAAGCTCCTCGGTCTGCCCCTCAAAGCCGGGCTTTCCAAGAAGTGCAAACATATTGTGCTTGTAGGATTCAACACCGGGCTGATTGAACGGATTAACGCCCAGAAGGTATCCGGAGACACCGCACGCAAACTCAAAGAAGTAGAACAGCTCGCCCAGATAGAACTCTGTCTGCTCCGGAATCTTCACCATCAGATTCGGTACACTTCCGTCCGTATGTGCCAGAATCGTTCCGTTCATTGCTGCCTGATTGGCAAAATTCATGGTTTTGCCTGCCAGGAAATTCAGTCCGTCCAGGTTCTCTGCATCCGTTCCGATGACCACATCCGCCTTCGGCTTCTCTACATTCAGAACCGTCTCAAACATTATGCGGGCCCCGTCCTGAATGAACTGTCCCATGGAATGAAGGTCTGTGGTCAGATCCACGCTGGCCGGGAAAAGGCCTCTTTGATCCTTGCCCTCTGACTCACCGTAAAGCTGCTTCCACCATTCAGATGTGTAATGCAAAGACGGCTCATAATTGGCCAGGATCTCCACAGACTTACCCTTGCGAAGGAAGATATTGCGGACTGCCGCATACTTGAGCGCGTCATTGTCAGCATAATCCGACTCCATAGCAAGGCGTCTGCCTTCTGCTGCGCCGGCCATCAGCTGGTCAAGATCTGCGCCGGACACTGCAATCGGAAGAAGTCCCACAGCCGTAAGCACAGAAAAGCGTCCGCCGACATCATCGGGAATAACAAAGCTCTCGTAGCCTTCTGCATCTGCCAGCGTTTTCAATGCGCCGCGCGCCTTATCTGTGGTCGCATATATTCTCTTTGCTGCACCCTCTTTCCCGTATTTCTTCTCCGCAAGCTCACGGAAAAGGCGGAATGCAATCGATGTCTCTGTTGTGGTTCCCGACTTGGAAATAACATTAATGGAGAAATCGCGATCCCCAATAACATCTACAAGGTTTGACAGATAGGTGCCGCTGATGGAATTACCGGCAAAATAAATCTCCGGCGTCTTGCGGATCTCTTTGGAAACCGTATTGTAGAAATTGTGACGAAGGAAATTAATGGCTGCACGGGCTCCCAGATAGGAGCCGCCGATGCCGAGCACCAGCAGTACGTCCGAATCGTTCTTAATCTTCTCCGCAGCCGATTTGATGCGGGAGAATTCCTCTTTATCATAGTCCACCGGAAGATTCACCCAGCCAATGAAATCATTTCCGGCACCTGTACCGGATACCAGAAGCTCCTTTGCTGCAAGAACCTGACTCTCAATGTTGGAAATTTCCTCCTCCCGGACGAAACTCTTTGCCTTGGAATAATCAAATGTAACCTTTGCCATTGGGCAATACCTCCTTATGCTTGCTCCCCTGTGCGACATGCCTTTCGCACGTCACAGTAAAGTTTAGCAGGGGGCATTTATGAATGCAAGCCGGTACGGGTTCTCTTGCCCGGTCGGCAGCTGAACATCGATCAATTGTCCCTTGCTCGGTAGGATTTTTTTTATTTCTGACATATAATGAGATACCAAGGTCACAAGGTCCAAAACTCCGCTGAGAGCTTGCTCTCGTGAGGAGTTCTGACCGCAGCATCACAATGATGTCTGTATACAAATTACACACACCAATTAGAGAAAGAAGAGAATATACCATGATCTATAAAACATCCGGAACCTGTTCTTCAAGCATTGATTTGGATATCACCCCGGATCACGTCATTCAGGATGTGATTTTTACCGGCGGCTGCAACGGTAATCTGCAGGGAGTTTCCCGGCTTGTGAAGGGAAGAAAGGCAGAAGAGGTGGCCGAGCTTCTGGAGGGAACAACCTGTGGCTTCAAAAATACATCATGTCCGGATCAGCTTGCAAAAGCCATTCGCTCTGCACTGGCCCAAATGGAAGCATGATCAACAAATTTCACTGAAACGCACAGGAAAATCATTGATGAATAAACGAATTGTTCTTACCGGCGGCGGAACCGCCGGGCACTGCACTCCGAATCTGGCACTGATTCCTTATCTTCAGAAGGCCGGATACGAG
>CAVBQH010000045.1:0-18904 GCA_963597485.1 Acutalibacteraceae bacterium | reverse complement strand
TGCCTTCTCCCTCTCCGAAGGATTCTCCCGGAGAGGTGTTTCTCCGCCCAATGCGCCCGCAGCACTCCCGCCAAAGCCGGCAGCCATGCCGTTTCCAACCGCCGCCAGCAGGTCTTCCAACGAGCGAATTCTCTCCTCCAGTGTCAGGACCTTTGCCTGAAGGTCTCTGCTCACATCCATAGACGGCTCGCACAGCCGCACAATGGCAGCCTCCGCAAGGATTCTCCGATTGGAGGAATATCGAATCTGATCGGTCAGGCCGGAAAACACATTTACGTAACGTACAATTTCATTCAGCTCCGAAGCCCTGGCATCCTCCAGCATCTGCTGCAGATGCTCTCCGGACACATCCAGGGAGGACGCCGTCTCCTCCGATGCCTTCAGGAGCATGACATTTCTGAGATATCCGATGAAATCCGTCACGAATTGCATCAGCTCCCGCCCTTGCTCCAGCACACGATCCAGGACATCCAACGCTCCCCGCACGTCCTTCTGGTGCACGCAACGGTACAGCCTGCTGAATACGCCGGCATCCACAGCCCCCAGAATCTCCAGTGTCCGGTCGTAGGTTAAGAGGTCATTCCCATAGTTGAACGCATTGCACTGATCCAGAATGGACAGGCCGTCACGCATAGAGCCGTCCGCCGCAGAGGCAATAAAGCGGATTGCCTCTTCCTGTGCCCGGATCCCTTCTCTTTCACACACCGCCTGAAGCCTGGCCGCGATGGTATCCGCACTCATGCGACCGAAATCATACCGCTGACAGCGCGAAAGGATGGTCGCCGGAAGCTTATTGGGCTCGGTCGTACATAGAATAAAAATAGCGTAGGACGGCGGCTCTTCCAGTGTTTTCAGCAGCGCATTAAACGCCGGCGCCGAGAGCATATGCACCTCGTCAATGATAAATACGCGATATCTGCCCTGCGTCGGCGAGTAGGTCACCTGTTCAATGATTTCGCGGATATCATCCACGCCGTTGTTGCTGGCCGCGTCCATCTCCACCACATTCAGGTCTGCATTTTCCGAAATAGCCCGGCAAACCGCACATTCACCGCACGGATTCCCGTCCGCGGGATGCTCACAGTTCACCGCCTTTGCAAAGATCTTGGCAATGGTCGTCTTGCCCGTCCCGCGCGTTCCGCAAAAAAGATAGCTGTGCCCAATGCGGCCGGAATTAATTTGATTTTTGAGTGTCTGGACGATCGCATCACGACCGCAGACATCCTCGAATGTCTGCGGTCGATATTTGCGATACAGTGCCATATAGTGTGTATCGGACATGTATCCTCACTTCTTTATCATGAATGAACTGTTCAGGTCCCCTTCGCAAAATCGCTGCTGCGCAGCTTTTCTTTTGCTCATGCAGCGTTCTCGCCCAGCCTTTAATCTCCAAAGCAAACGCCAAGGAGCTTCGCTTCCTCAATGATATCCGACTTCGGATCCACCGTCTTGAGCTTGCCGGCAACCTCCTCCAGCGGAACCTTCACCATCTGGCGATGCTTGTAGCCGACCATGCAGCCAAACTCGCCCTTCAGAATCAGGCGCCCTGCCTCTGCGCCCAGGCGGCTTGCAAAGACTCGGTCATACGGGCAGGGCTCACCGCCGCGCTGTACATGGCCCGGTACCGTCACGCGAACCTCCCGTCCCGTCTTTTTGGTGATCATATCCGCAATTTCATAGGAAACCGACGGGTACTTGTAGTTCTCCAGCTTTTTCTTGTATTCCTTCTTGGAAAGCTTCGCGTCCTCTTTGGAAATAGCGCCCTCGGCCACGCAGATAATCGTAAACCGGCTTCCGTGGGCGTCGCGCTCTTCAATTTTATCCACGACCTTATCGATATCAAACGGAATTTCCGGTAGCAAAATAATATCTGCTCCACCGGCCATTCCCGCATTCAGCGGAAGCCAGCCAACCTTGTGTCCCATAATCTCAACAATAAATACCCGGCCATGAGAAAACGCCGTCGTATGAATCTGATCAATGGCTGTTGTTGCAATATTCACAGCGCTCTGGAAGCCAAAGGTCATATCCGTTCCCCACAGATCATTGTCAATTGTCTTCGGGAGAGTGATAACATTCAGTCCCTCCTGTGAGAGGAGGTTAGCCGTCTTGGTGGAACCATTGCCCCCCAACATCACAAGGCAATTCAGCTGCAGTTTATGATAGGTCTGCTTCATCGCCTCAACCTTATCCAGGCCGTTTTCATCCGGTTCACGAATCGTTTTGAACGGAACACGGCTCGTGCCGAGGATGGTACCGCCTCTGGTCAGGATGCCCGAAAAATCGCTTCCCGTAAGCATATGGAATCGGCCGTAGATCAGTCCCTTATATCCGTCCTCAAATCCATAGATCTCATACGGTTCCTTGCAGTTGTTCTGAATTACCTTCACCACACCGCGCATAGCTGCATTCAGTGCCTGGCAGTCTCCTCCGCTGGTGAGCATTCCAATTCTAAGCATCACACGCCCTCCTTCCGTGCCTACGTTGTCACCTATTGCTGATTATACTACAGTGTCCGCCAGCCGTCGCCCCGCATTGTTGTCTTACAGCTTAGGGAAACGCGCTGCATCAAGCATCCGAATTCGTGGCCGGCCAAATGCGAAATGACTCTTGCACAGCCCTTCCTCTTCCCTTATAATATGATTTGCTGTCACGGACAGTGATGGAGGATTACCCAAGTGGTCGAAGGGGGCGCACTCGAAATGCGTTAGGCCGGTCAAACGGTGCGAGGGTTCGAATCCCTTGTCCTCCGTATGAATGAAGCGGCATCGGTACGTTTGTACCGATGCCGCTTTTTGTATACCTATTACTGTGAAAATCCCGGACAGCGGCTACGTGGATCACTGCGCCGCCGTCTGCTTCCCCTTCTCCAGAATCTTATTAAATTTCAGCAGGAACGTTGCTGTTGTTATTACCGCAGCGATGATATCGCTGATGGGCTCCGCCAGGAAAACTGCAAATACCTGATTGGACGTCAGAATATGCGGCAGAATCAGAATGAGCGGAATCAGCAGAATGATTTTGCGAAGGCAGGCCAAAAGCAAACTAACCTTTGCCTGTCCAAGCGCCATAAAGCTTTGCTGGCAGCTGATCTGAGCCCCGCAGACGAAGATGCCGGCCATGTAAATCCGAAGTGCCCACGCAGTATACTCCGACAGCTCTGCGCTGGTTGTAAATATCCCTGCAAAAACCTGCGGAAACAGCATCACTGCAAGGCAAAACAATACCGAATAGCTCAGGCAGACCGTAAAGACCGAAAAGAACGCCTTTTTCACCCGTTCCGACAAGCCGGCGCCGAAGTTATAGCTGATGATGGGCTGTCCGCCCTGGCATACGCCCGTCAACGGAAGCGTGAGCAGCTGGTTGACACTGGTCAGAATGGTCATCGCACCGACCGCCAGATCGCCTCCATACCGGGCGAGACTGGATGTAAAGGTGATGGACAGAATACTCTCCGTCGAAAGCATTACAAACGTCGATATTCCAAGTCCAAGGCATGGAAGAATAATTTCCTTTTCCAGCTTCATACAGCTCTTCTGAAGCCGGAGAATTGTTTTCCTGCCCGTAAGGAACCGAAGGATCCAAACCGCGCCGACCGCCTGGCTGAGTACTGTAGCCAGTGCCGCTCCCTGAACTCCCATACCAAGCGCAAAGATAAAGATCGGATCCAGCACAATGTTGATGATCGCGCCGATCAGCGTTGTCATCATACTGACCTTTGCAAAGCCCTGGGTAGTAATAAACGGATTCATCCCCATCACGATCAGAACAAAGATGCTGCCCAGAATATAAATACGGGAATAGCTGACCGCATACGGAAGCGTCGCCTCGCTGGCACCGAACATTCGCAGCAGCGCCGGCGCGGACACGTAGAAAACAACGGTCAGACCGATCGCAAAGAGCAGCAGCACTGTAAAACAGTTACCCATAATCTTTTCCGCAGCATCGTTCTCCTTCCGTCCCATACGGATAGCTGCCAGCGGTGCGCCGCCGGCTCCTGCCAGCATTGCAAACGCGTTGATCAGCATCAAAATCGGTGTGAACAGCCCTACTCCCGTTAAGGCCATCGCGCCAACCTCTGCCATATGCCCGATATATATACGGTCAACGATGTTGTACAAAAGGTTGACAATCTGCGCAATTACGGCAGGTACTGCTAGCTGCGCCAGAAGCTTTGGAATACTCCCGGTTCCCATGTTCTGTGATTTCTGATTCATATGCTCCTCTCTTATTCGCAGCTGTGCAAAACGCCCCGCCGCATTCTTTTGTGCTGCACATCTGTTCTAGTGCATCGTTTGCAAAACAACCGGCCCTTTCCCCTGAATGACTCTGTCCAGGTTCCGACTCATGACCTCTATCGTACGCTGAAACGCCTCTCTGTCTTCCTCCGGCACCCCGTCAAACAATCCCGCAGAGAAGTCTTCCTGTAGAGCTTGTCCGCGCCGGATGATCGGCTGTGCCTTCTCTGTACACAAAAGCTCTGTTTTGCGCCGGTCGTTCTCCACCGGCCTGCGATCCAGGTACCCCTCCTGCACCAGCCGTTCCACGTACACTGACACCAGGTTAGCCTTTATGTGGCGCAATTCTACAATGTCTCTTGCCGTCCGGTATTCCGGATTATTGGCCAAAAACAAAAGAATATCCAACGCCGTCTGCGGCAATCCCGTTTCCAGACACAGCGGATGGCACATATGCTGGTAGGCTGCACCCATTTTTTTAGAAAATTCAATACCAGGCTTCATAGATTTCGGCCTCACGTGCCGTATATTGTAATTCATTTATGAACAGTTCAAAATTGAACTAAATATAACTCGTGCCATCATTCCTGTCAATCGCTTATATTTGATGACTTGCGGTCAATATTTTTTGTTTTTCTCTGTTTGCTTCCCTCAAAAATCGGTATAATACCTCGTAACGAAAATAACGTCCGAATTTACAACACAACCAATCAGAGAACCTTTATGACTACTACACAGCAAGCTAATTCCACTGCTAATGACGCAGCTACAATATCAGCCTCTTCCGCAGATATACAAAAGGCGGAGGGAAAGGCCTTTCAGAACAAACGAAAAAAGCGTGAATCGCTCCTGAACAATGCGTTCGAGCTATTCACGCAAAAGGGTATTACCGACACCACCATTTCCGATATTGCCGAGAAGGCCGGCGTCGCCAAAGGAACCTTTTATCTGTACTTCAAGGATAAATACGACCTCCGGGACCGTCTGGTCCGTCACCAGGCAGGACTCATCTTAGAGCGCGCCTGTCTTGCTCTTGCAGATGCAGTCCAGAACGGCTCCCGGCAGATCCGCTCTCTGGAGGATCAGATTATCTTTGTGGCCGATAACATTCTGACACAGCTTTCAGAAAACCGCGTTCTTTTGAAGTTCATCTCCAAGAATCTGAGCTGGCCCCTGTTGAAGCACGACATTTCCGACATAGATGCGCCGGATAACGCTGACATGAAATTTGCAGAGTGGCTGGAAAAGCTGTTTGCGGACTCCTCTGTGAAATATCAGAACCCGGAGGTTCTGATATATATGATTGTGGAATTCATCGGTTCCACCTGCTACAGCTCCATCCTCGAGCAGGAGCCCCTCCCGATCGAAGAGCTAAAGCCGCACCTTTTGTCCTCCGTCCGCGCCATTATGCGTTCGCAGGAGCTCTGCCAGGCACCAGAAACCTCTGACCCCGCGGCGCAGTGATGCTGTGCCGAACAGATGCTCGAGCAATCTTCAGATAAAGACTTGTGATGTATAAAAGCAGCAGGGATGAAGCGCTCTTCACCCCTGCTGCTTTTATATCTCTTCTGTACAATCCGCCGGAGGTTTCTTAGGAAATACTGATTTAATCACCATTCCCTCAGAACAGGCCGGAAATCACACCCTCAGCGTCCACGTCGATGTTCTCCGCCGCAGGCACGCGCGGCAGTCCCGGCATCTGAATCATCTCTCCCGTCAGTACAACCACAAAGCCTGCGCCCGCGCTGACATACGCATCGCGGACGGTAATGCTGAATCCCTCCGGCCGTCCCAGACGATGCTGATCATCTGAAAGCGAATACTGCGTTTTGGCCATGCATACCGGCAGATTGCCATAGCCCAGCTTTTCCAGATTGGCCAGAGATTTCTTCGCCGATGCTGCGTATTCAACCCCATCAGCGCCGTAGATTTCCTTCGCAATGGTTTCAATCTTGGCTGTCAGCGGCTGCTCCAGCTCATACAGCGGATGATACTGACTATCCTTTGTCTCAATGGTATTCAGTACCTTCTGGGCCAGATCTTTGCCGCCGTCTCCGCCGTCTGCCCAAACCGTAGCCAGCGAGAATTCGCAGCCGCGCTCTTTGCAGAAGCTCTCAATCATTTCATGCTCCGCGTCTGTATCCGATACAAAGGCATTGATCGCGACAACCGCCGGAACACCGAATTTCTGCAGATTCTCTATGTGCTTGCCAAGATTCGCCAGTCCCTTGTGAAGCGCCTCCAGATTTTCTGCCTTCAGCTCTGCCTTCGGGACACCGCCGTTGTATTTAAGCGCCTGCACCGTCGCAACAATCACGGCCGCCGAAGGAGTCAGCCCCGCCATGCGGCACTTAATATCCATGAACTTCTCAGCGCCAAGATCCGCGCCGAATCCGGCCTCGGTGACAACGATATCTCCCAGCTTCAATGCAGCACGCGTCGCACGGACAGAGTTGCAGCCATGCGCAATATTGGCAAAGGGACCGCCATGCACCAGCACCGGTGTATGCGCCAGTGTCTGCATCAGATTCGGCTGCATCGCATCCTTCAAAAGAGCAAGGAGCGAACCCACCACGTTCAGCTGCCCGGCCGTTACCGGCTCGTTGTCGTAATTATATGCAACCACCATGCGTGAAAGCCGCTCGCGCAGATCTTCCATATCGTTTGCCAGACACAGAACGGCCATGATTTCCGATGCTGCCGTGATGACGAAATGGTCCTCCCGCACCGGCCCGCAAAGCTTGCCGCCAAGACCGATGGTGATGTTGCGAAGCGCACGGTCATTCATATCAAGACACCGCTTCCACACGACCCTCGTGGGATCAATGCGCAGCGCATTCCCGAAATGAATATGATTGTCCAGCATGGCTGCAACCAGGTTATTAGCCGAGGTAATCGCATGGAAATCCCCGGTAAAATGAAGATTCAGATCCTCCATCGGAATGACCTGCGAATAGCCGCCGCCGGCCGCACCGCCCTTCACGCCAAAGCACGGCCCCAAAGACGGCTCACGAAGGGCCGCAACCGCCTTCTTGCCAAGTCCGGCCAGGGCATCCGCAAGCCCGATGGAGATCGTTGTTTTGCCCTCTCCTGCCGGTGTCGGATTGATAGCTGTCACCAGCACCAGCTTCCCGTCCGGGCGATCCTGAAGGTTTCTCAGATACTCCTCGGATATTTTGGCCTTATATTTGCCGTACAGCTCAATATCATCCTCTTCCATTCCCAGCTGCCCGGCCACCTCTCGAATCGGCCGGATTTCTGCGTTTCTTGCAATTTCAATATCCGTCATAGCTTATCTCCTTTCCCTTGCCTGCCGCGGCTTAGCGCGCCCATAGTCTGCTTTAAATAATCGGGATAATTCACCCCCATCTGCTTTCCTTTCACCCCCTGACGCGGCCGACCAGAGGCACTTCGCTGCTCTTTACGTGGTCTTGTATCGCCAATGCCGATATCCCCACAACACCCGATAATATATGTAAAAGAGCAGCGGACTCTTCATCTGAAGCCGCATCATCCGTTTCTCTTCTGCATTCGTGCGCTCCTGATAGTAAGGATTCTTCTGAAACTCCGGGAAAGTCTTTTTCATTTCCGCGGCAATCGCAGACACGAAGGCATATACGCCCTTTTCTTTCATTCCCTGCAGCGCGGAAAACAGCGTATTCTTATAGAACAACACCGTAAAGGAATACTCCAGCTCCGGTTTATAACGTTCCAGAAATCCGTAGCGCTCTGCCTCCTCCAGCATAACGCGCCCCGCTGTAAGTCGATCCTCCAGGCGGTTTTTCGTTACGGTATGAACCGTTGAATCCTCGTGCTGGTAATAATAATACAGCGGACCCGGCACATATTCATACCGTTTCATGCGCATAATCCAGGTATTGGCAATCGCATTGTCCTCATAGAATATATCTTCCGGAAACCTGGACGGGCAATCAATCACAATCTCGCGCCGATAAATCTTCACGCACAGTGACCCGGAATCCAGAATCAACAGGCGCCGCTTTTGATCGTCCAGAACTCCTGTCTGCTCCTGCGAGCTGTTCGCCACAACCGGCCCCGGTGTCATCGTATGCTCTGTGACGATGCAGTAATCCGTTCCAACGCAGTCCGCGCCGGTCTCCTCTGCCTTCTTCAGAAGCCGTTCAAAATAATCCGGCACCACCCAGTCGTCCGCATCGATAAAGGCGATCCACTCGCCCCGCGCCGCCTGCAGACCCCGGTTTTTGGCTCCGCCCTGCCGGTGATTCTCCTTGCAGCAGATCACGTGCAGAATCTCTGAATGATGCACCTCCAGATCCTTTAGGATCGCAGCGGATTCATCGGTGGACGCATCATCCACAGCAATGACCTCATAATCGCTAATCGTCTGGTGCAGCAGGCTGTTCATGCAGTAGCTCAGTCTGGCATCGGAGGCCATATTATAGACAGGCACAATGACAGAGAGCCGGCACAGCGGTTTCTGCGAATCACAGAAAGCCGGTCGGGAATGCTCTCCCGGCCGGCCCTGGCTCTGATCATGAATATTCTGGTCTTTACTGGCTTTTGCCTCGATTTTATTTTGCATAGTAATTTGCAATTCGGGTGACAGCGCGAATAACATCCTCCACATCCTGATCACTCATCGCATAATACAGCGGAATGGTCAGCATACGGGAGTACAGCTCCTCCGCATGAGGGCACAAACCTCTCTGATAACCAAGCTTTTCGTAGTACGGGAAATAATATACCGGAATATAGTGCACATTGCAGATAATATTCTCAGCGCCCAGTGCTTCAAAAAACTGCCGGCGATCGATGGCGATGTGTTCCGGATTCAGCTGCAGAATATACAGATGGCGGACAGTATCCGACCCTTCCGTCTCCTTCTGCACAATGATTCCGGGAAGTTTCGAAAACGCCTCGTCATAGCGGCGCACAATCTCTTTCTTGCGCGCGGCAAACTGCGGCAGCTTATCCAGCTGTGAAGAGATGACAGCCGCCTGCAGATCGGTGATGCGGTAATTCGGTGCCAGCGCAATCTGCTCGTAATACCACGGTCCGTCCGGCGTATGCTCCATCTGGGCCGGATCCCTTGTAATGCCGTGTGTGCGATACAAAAGAAGCTTTTCGTAATACTCCCTGCTGTTGGTGACAACAGCTCCTCCCTCACCGCCGGTGATGGTTTTCACCGCGTGAAACGAAAGTGTTGTCATATCCGCAATGCTTCCGCTCGGGCGTCCCTTGTAGCTGGTTCCGATCACATGGGCACCATCCTCGATGTAGACGAAGCCGTACTTATCCTTCAGTGCCAGGAATGCGTCCTGGTCCACAGACTGCCCGCCGAAATCCACAGAAACCACGGCCTTGGTTCGCGGCGTAATGTGCTGCTCCACCGATGCCGGATCCAGATTGTAGGTATCCGGCAGAATATCTGCGAACACCGGTGTTGCACCGACATAAAGTGCGCAGTTGGCCGACGCGGCAAAGGTGATTGGTGTAGTAATCAGCTCGTCACCATTTCCAAGCCCGGCTGCCATGCAGGCCATATGCAGTGCTGCCGTTCCGTTGGAACAAAGAACCGCATACTTCGCGCCGGTCACCCGGCAAAGCTTCTCTTCACACTCCGTGATATGCGGTCCCGTCGTCAGATAATCACTCTTGAGCACTGCAACCGCTGCATCGATGTCACTCTGATCAATATACTGGTGTGAATAATATAATTTATTTTCCCGAACAGGCTTGCCTCCCGCTGCAGCAGGAAGTGTAGCCTCATCCTGTATTATTGCCATGTGTATTCCCTTTTTATAACCGCCACCGCAGAATTCCCTACAGCAACGGCTTCCTGTGGTTTGTAAAATACGCGACCGTAAGCGCACCAATTTCAGCGCTTAATGCTCTTCAACGGTCTTTAAGAGCGCACGGATCTGATCGACGCTGAGCCACTCCTTATTGCTGCCGGAGGAATATACAAAACCGTCTTCCACCTTTGCTCCTTTGGGATCCCGGAGCTGACGATCGTTATAGGTAATCTGGGGATAGATAATATAATTATGCTCGAACTCCAGCGTGTTCGGTGCATCTTCTGCCGTCACCATCACCTCATGAAGCTTCTCTCCCGGGCGGATTCCCACCTCCACTGTCTTGCAGCCGGGCAGAAGTGCCTCTGCCAGATCCTTAACATAGAAGGATGGAATCTTGGAGATAAAGGTCTCACCGCCCTTTGCCTCTTCCAGCGCCTTAATCACCAGCTCCACGCCCTGCTCTAAGCTGATCCAGAAGCGTGTCATCCGATAATCTGTAATGGGCATTGTCGTCTCGCCCTTGGCAATCAGCTCACGGAAAAACGGAATCACCGAGCCCCGGCTTCCGGCTACGTTTCCATAACGAACCACCGAGAAGGATACATCCTTGCTGCCCGCATACGCATTCGCAGCGATGAAAAGCTTGTCACTTACAAGTTTGGTTCCTCCGTAGAGATTGACCGGATTCACCGCCTTGTCTGTAGAAAGTGCCACGACCTTCTTCACACTCTGCGCAAGTGCTGCGTCAATGATGTTCATCGCACCGTTGACATTGGTTTTAATCGCCTCTGAGGGGTTGTACTCACAGGCAGGCACCTGCTTGAGCGCTGCCGCATGAATAACATAGTCCACGCCCTCCATGGCGCGCTCCATCCGATCCTTGTCCCGAACATCACCGATAAAGAAGCGCATAACATCTGCATGCTCCTTGTAGGGAGACTCGTTCGACATCAGGAACTGTTTAAACTCATCACGAGAATAAATAATGAGCTTCTTCGGGTGGTAATGCTCCAGAACGTACTTGGTGAAGCAATGTCCGAACGAGCCGGTTCCTCCCGTAATCAGAATGGTCTTGTTATCCAGCAAATGTGCATCTGACATAAAGCGATCTGTTTCCTTTCCTTCCAACGGCCGCTGTGCAGCGCATAGCAGTCGGTTTTTATCTCTCTTCGTTCCGAATGATGCCGCCCCGGTGCACCGTTCCTCACACCAGTTATGTACTAATCATCAGACTCCGGGTGTTTCATATGCTCCTCATAATAAGCATTCAGCTTATAAAAGGTGTCATCATCAATCACATGCTCGATCCGGCACGCCTCTCCGGCTGCCTTCTCCTCATCTACTCCAATCGCAATCAGCGTTTTGCGGAGCAGCTTATGACGGGAATAGATCCGCTCTGCGATGGCCCTTCCTTCCGGAAGAAACGTAATATACCCATTGCCATCCATCTCAATATATCCATTCTCCCGCAGCTTTTTCATTGCGATACTGACACTGGGTTTGGAATACCCCATTTCATTCACAATATCAATGCTGCGGACATAAGGATTCCGTTCGCCCAGAATCAGTATGGTCTCCAGATAATCCTCTGCCGATTCATGAATTACCATCGCACACCCCTGTTTTACACTTATAACCGTCAGAACTCCAGGATCAGTCCGCCGTAAGCGGGCATATCAAACGTAATATACTGCGGCTTATAATCGCATTCACCCGTCTTCGCGGTAAGCGTCTTCGGAACATTGCTTCCCATGCCGCCGAACTCCGGATCCGTACTGTTCAGAATCACCTTGTACGTCCCCTTTTCCGGAACACCGAGACGATAGTCCTTATACTCCACCGGTGTCATGTTCAGAATGAACAGCACCTTCTTTTTATCCGATCCGCACTTACGGAAAAAGCTGTAAATGCTGCGGTCCTTATCATCTGCATTGATCCACTCAAAGCCGTCCCAGCCGTCATCGATCTCATGCATGCACGGGTACTTGCGGTAGATCTGCAGAAGCTTTCCGTAGTACTTCTGAAGGCCGGCATTTTGCTCATTCTGCAGAAGGAACCAGTCCAGCTCCCTTGCCTCACTCCACTCTCTTTCCTGGCCGAACTCCTGTCCCATGAAGAGAAGCTTCTTGCCCGAGTGTCCCATCATAAAGGTGTAGCCAAGGCGAAGATTCGCATACTTATCCACCTGATACCCCGGCATCTTGCCGAGCATGGAGCACTTAAGGTGTACCACCTCATCATGCGACAGAGGCAGGATATATTTTTCTGAGCTGTTGTAGCTCATGGCAAAGGTCATGCTGTAGTGAGAACCGCTGCGCATGATCGGATCGAGCTTCATATACTCGCAGAAATCATGCATCCAGCCCATGTTCCATTTGAAGGTAAAGCCAAGGCCCTCCGTACCGATATCACTGGTAACGTTTGGCCAGGCTGTAGACTCCTCCGCAATCGTGATAAATCCGGGATAGGAGCCTCGAACCACCGAATTCAAATGCTGTAAGAACACGATCGCATCCAGGTTCTTGTTGCCGCCGAACTGGTTCGGAATCCACTCTCCGGCCTTCTTCCCATAGTCGAGATACAGCATGGAGGCCACCGCGTCCACGCGAATTCCGTCAATGTGGAACTCACGAATCCAGTAAAGGACGTTTGCAATCAGGAAATTCTTCACTTCCGTTTTGGCCAGATTGAAAATCTTCGTTCCCCATTCCGGGTGTTCTCCCTTGCGCGGATCCGGATCCTCATAGATGCATTGTCCGTCAAAGCAGGCAAGTCCGTGCTCATCCGGGCAGAAGTGCGCCGGAACCCAGTCCAGAATGACACCGATCCCATGCCGATGCAGCGTATCCACCAGATACATGAAATCCTTGGGTGTCCCATAGCGTGCCGTCGGAGCATAGTACCCCGTCACCTGGTATCCCCAGGAGCCATCGAAGGGGTGCTCTAAGATTCCCATCAGCTCTACGTGTGTAAACGGCATCTCCTTCAGGTAATCCACCAGACGATCCGCAAATTCCCGATAGCTGTAGAAGCCGTCACCGCCGTCCGGATGCTTCATCCACGAGCCGATATGGCACTCGTAAATCGAAACCGGTGCGTGGAAAACGTTCTTCTCCTCGCGTTCCTTCATCCACTTCCCATCGCTCCACCGGAATCCGGAAAGATTTGTTGTTTTGGATGCAGTTCCCGGACGAAGCTCTGCTGCGTTGGCATACGGATCTGCCTTGTAGAGCTTCTTGCCATCTGCTGTATGGATCAGATATTTGTACAGCTCATTTTCTCCGACGCCCGGAACAAATCTGGCCCAGATGCCGATCTCACCCACCTTTTCCAGCGGGTACTGCTCCTCATTCCAGCCATTAAAGGAACCAATGACATGCACGGCTGCAGCGTTCGGTGCCCACACCGCAAAAAACACGCCTTCCACGCCATCCTCTACAGAAGGATGGGCGCCGAGCTTACGATAGATATCGTAATGTGTTCCTTCCCCGAAAAGATAACAGTCATCCTTGGAAATGAAGACCTTTTCACCCTTTTGGGCCGGAACTGTCCGTTTGGACGATGCCTTCTGGCCGGTCGCTTTTGCTGCCGGCTTTGCAGCCTTTGCTGCTGATTTCACAGCCTTTCCTGCCGCCTTTTGTGACGCGCTTGTCCTTCCTGCCCTTTTACCTGCCATTGCGTATTACCTCCCCAATTATAGCTTTCAGTTGTGCCCACGTTCTGCTCTGCTGCCTTTTCCTACCCCATGGAAAACGACAGCTCCTTATGCATCGTGCATGAAATCCTTCTCATGAATGATGATCCGATCATTCTCATCATAGCGCCGTCTGCTCATTACCGCCAGTAGTGTTCGCGGTGACTTTCTGGATGCATAGTCGATGGCCTCATCCACGAGGTCACGTACTTCCTTCAGTGTCACCTGATGGGTCGATGTCTGCATCACCGAAATGCGCTGTGCCAGTGCCAGCTGGCCAAATTCATCGATGGAATAATCCTGAGACAATGCATAGTCTCTTGCATATGCCACCAGTGCCTTGTCATCCAGCGGCCGGATATTAATAACAGACGTAAAGCTTCCAAGATACTTCTCGTTCTCGTGACGGAACTGCTCCATTCTCTTACTGCCGTCCGTCATCAGAACAATCAGTCCATGCTCCTTGCCCTCCAGCTCACTGCTGAGCCGTTCCATTGCCTTGGGCGCAATGTCAGCGGCCTTGCTGATAATCAGAGCACCGCTCTCAAGCTTCACAAAGGTCTTTGCAAAACCCTCCGGCTTCAGTCGGTTCAGTGCATCTCCGGTAACCCTCGCAACCTTTCCTGTAAAATTGGAATCGCTGCGGCGGGTGATTTCCAGAATTCCCTTGGCCACGCGATCTGCAGTTGCATCGTTGCCTATGATCAGCACGTTGCCCGTGGAAGCTGCCAGACTGATCTGATCCAGTGCCTCTGTCAGCTGCTCCACGTTCTCCTTTACGCGGCAGAACGGTCCGAAAATCCGTCTTTCCTCTTTGCTAAGCTCACGCCTGCCCTTGTTCTGCCTCGGCTGATCCGGTGCTTTCTCCGGAGCTCTTTCCTGCTGCGCAGGAGCCGTTCTTGCAGGCTTTTTTTCATGCGCCTTCTCTGCAGGAGCTTCTGCTCTTTTATTCCGCACAGGCGCCTCATCATATGTTTCTCCCGAGGCTTCCTCTTCGGCGGCCTCGCTATATGCTTCCTCTTCTGTTAACTCGCCGCCTTCTGCCGCCGGTTTCTCATCGCAGGCTTCTTCGGAGTCCTCATCATAGGCATCCTCTGCAGCGGCCTCGTCATAAGTCTCTTCTGCAGGAGCTTCGTCATAGGTCTCCTCTGCAGGAGCTTCATCGTAAGCCTCCTCTGCAGGAGCTTCGTCGTAAGCATCCTCTGCAGGAGCTTCGTCGTAAGCATCCTCTGCAGGGGCTTCGTCATAGGCCTCCTCTGCAGGGGCTTCATCGTAAGCATCCTCTGCAGGAGTTTCGTCATAGGCCTCCTCTGCAGGGGCTTCATCATAGATGTCCTCTGCCGAAGGCTCAGCATAGATCTTCTCTTTGGAAGGCACCTCATTGAACGACTCAGCAGGCGCTTCACTCTGCCCGGCCGTCACCTCTTCCGCTTCCCGGAAAAACGTCTCCGACGTCTTACGAGCAGCCTCTTCTGCCTCTCTTGCAGCAGAGGCCCGTTCCTCTGCGCGGATTCGTTTCCGCTCCGCTTCATTTGCCAGTTCTTCTTCTCTGGCGATCTGCTCCTGACGAAGCATCGCACGATGGATTTCTTCTGAGTTCCAGCGTCTGGTTGCGATATCATCCATCTCGTCGTCGCTGCCGCGGTAGATTCTTACATCATCGTCTTCCTCTGCAGCATACGCAGACGCCGGAGCCGCAGAGGCCGCTCGATATCCACGGGAAGGAGCAGGAGTCGCCTCGCCTCTGCGTCCACGCGCAGGAGCCGGCATCACCTCATCTTCCTCTCTGTATCTACGCGCGGGTGCCTCTCTTCTGTCCTCTCGCTGTGGCCGCCGCGGCGGGATATCCTCCTGCCGGGCAGGATCTGACATCCGATACAGGCCGCTTCGTACCTGTCTGCGCTGTCTGGCTACGCCCTTTTCGATGTCTTCCAGCAGACCATGCCGTGCGGTCTCATCAAAATCCTGAAGAATGGATCCTGTATCCTCAAGAATTCGCTGGGCACGCTTCTCATCGTTGGCTCTGCGAATATCTCTTCGGATCTTCTCCCACTCTTCCATCACCTCACCAATGGAAAGCTGACCCTCGCTCGGCGTCTCCTGCGCGCCGCCGCTGTAGAAATTCCTCTCTGCAGGCGCATCATATGCAGAAGCAGGCTCCTCTTCAGCTCCCAGCTGCGTTCCGTCCGAATACAGCTCCTCTGCAGAGCTTTCGGTGCTCTGCACAGGCTCCTTGGACTCAGGAACGGTGTTCGTCTCCACAGGAGATCCTTCCCGTGCCGGCGGATTCTCCGTCGTGCTGCCGATTGCTTCTTTCTCCTCTGCCACAGCTGCAACAGCCTGCGGTGCAGCCGCCCTAACCGTCTCCATCGTCTTATCTTCTGCCGAAGCCGGCGGATTCTCCGGCTTCCGCACCGGATCCAGCCCTTTCAGCTTTTTCAGAAGCTCCTGCGCATTCTGTTCATACCGGCTGCCGGCAAAGTCGCGGACAATCCCGCGGCAAATATCCGCCGCCTTCTCTGATTCGCCCTTCGAAGCATACAGCTTCGCCAGTTCATAATCCCAGCGTGCAGAGGCCTTCTCTCCGTGGAGCTGCTCCAGGACAGCGATTTTCTCCTGATCCGACACCGGTGAAACACCGTACATTTTATACTTGAGGATCAGCCGTCTTGGATT
Source organism: Acutalibacteraceae bacterium (assembly GCA_963597485.1). Lineage (GTDB taxonomy): Bacteria > Bacillota > Clostridia > Lachnospirales > Lachnospiraceae > CAG-791. The sequence continues at coordinate 2,516 of CAVBQH010000045.1, read as the reverse complement.
TCCGGGCTCCAGCGCCTGGTATTCCTGCATCAGCTGCAGTGCACGGGTCAGATCGTCCTGCAAGCCGTCCTTCCCATACAGGTAAATGGTCAGCTCACACAGGGCATATACGATGGCAGGATTATCGGCCGCTCTCTCATGGGCAATGGACATCACATCCCGGCTTTTTTCATAATCCCCTACAGCCTTATATACCTCACTCACGCGGCACAGCGTGTCTGCGCTCTTTACGTGATTCCAATCGATTCCGTCGGCAACCTCGGCCGCCTGTTCAAAACGTCTCTCACCGATCAGCGTATTAATTTCATTCAGGCTGAGTTTAAATTCGTACTTGTCCAATTCTCTTTCCTCACACGACCGGAAGGCCTCACCGGATTGCCGCTCTCAAAAAATGGCGCGGTACCCCTTATTTTCCATACAAATACAGCTTAGAAGTTTAGCATATCGTCCAACTGCCTTGCAAGTTCCGCGAACTGCTCCAGCGAAAGCTTCTCGCCGCGGATGGTGTCCGATAACCCCATATTAGCCAGCGCTGTCTGTATCTGTTCCCGGCTGATCTCCTTGTTCTGATAGGAGAATCCGTGGGAGACGGCATTCGCCAGCGTTTTGCGGCGCTGATTGAACGCCGCCCGGATCAGTGCGAACAAAAGCTCCGGGTTCGCGTCCACCGGCGGTTTCTTGCGCATTTGCAGGCAAAGAACCGCCGAATCCACGCCCGGCCTTGGGATAAAGCAATTCGGAGGAACAATGCACACCCGCTGCGGGTCCGAATAATACCTCACCGCCAGCGAAAGTGCCCCATACTCTTTATCCTTTTCCGTTGCAAGAATCCTGTCCGCAACCTCCTTCTGCACCATAACCGTGATGCTCCGGAAGAACTGTGCCTTCTGGAAGAGCTGCAGCAGGATCGGTGTCGTTATGTAGTACGGGAGATTCGCAACACACTTTAATGGCTCTCCATGGTTGAATTCCCTGCAGATTCCCTCCAGGTCCGTCTTCAGAATATCCCGAAACTGCACAGTGACATTGGTACAGTCCTCCAGCGTTGTCGCCAGTACCGGTTCCAGACTCTCGTCAATTTCTACGGCCACCACATGTCCCGCCGCCTGCGATAAGAGCTGCGTCATTGTCCCGATTCCGGGTCCGATTTCAAGGACGCAGTCCTCCTTGCTGATTTCAGCCGCATCAATAATCTGATCAACAATGCCCCTGCTGATCAGAAAGTTCTGTCCGTATTTCTTCTTGGCACGTATGCCAAACTGATTCAGGATCGCCATTGTGCCGTGAGGCGTTGCTAGTAATTCACTCATACCTGTATTATCCCTTTTCGTGTATATATCTCTGTTCAGCTCCTGCCAAGGCGTGAAGCGCTTCCGGCCAGCCACATCAAGGATTTGCGATAGCAAATAATTCACTCATGCTCAAGTCTGTAAAGCCGGCAGGCGTTCTGCCAGGTCTGCCGCACGACCTCCTCTGCCGATGTCTCTTTGAGCTCCGCGATCGTCTGCACCACATATCGCAGGAACAGGGAGCAGTTGCGTTCCCCCCGATGCGGCTCCGGCGCCATATAGGGACTGTCCGTTTCCAAAACTATACGCTCCAGCGGAATCTGTCGCACGGTTTCCTTCAGCTTTTTCCCATTCTTAAATGTGACAACGCCGCCGACTCCTATATAAAAGCCGAGGTCAAGAAAGGACTGGGCCAGCTGCGGGCTATACGAGTAGCAGTGAATGACACCGCCAACCTCGCCGGCACCTTCCTCCCGCAAAATCCGCAGCGTATCCTCCGCTGCATCTCTGGAATGAATAATAACCGGCCGGTCAAGTCTTCTGGCCAGCCGGAGCTGCTGCCGAAACCAATACTGCTGCCTGGACCTTTGGGGCTCCTCCCAGTGATAATCCAATCCGATTTCACCGACGGAAACCATTTGCGGCAGCTTCATCTTCTCCTCAATTTCCCGGAGCCACTCATCCGTCATCCCCCCGCACTCCGAAGGATGGATTCCCATTGCCCCGTAGATCCATGGATAGTGCTGCGTCAATGCAACAATGCGGCCTAAGCTTTCATGGGTTGAACCCGGATCGGTCACCGCACCAATCCCCAAATCACCGAACTGTTCCAGAAGTTCCTGTTGATCCTCTTGAAACGCATTATCATCATAATGTGCATGTGTGTCAAAAATTAGCGGTTTTTTCATATTTTTTACAGCATTTTCCCAATCATAAAATTTTTTCAAAAAAACACTTGCCTTCCCACGAGGGCCCTACTATAATAGCACTTGTTCGCGAGAACGGAAGAAAAATTTAAAAAGGACATGCGCTTTTAGCTCAGCTGGTAGAGCACCTGACTCTTAATCAGGGTGTCCAGGGTTCGAGTCCCTGAAGGCGCACGCGGAGCACTGTTTTTGTGGGGCAAGCCCATGGGGACGGTGTTTCTTTTTGTGTTACTTTAAAAGCAATGTGTATCTGTTCAGCACCTGCCACATTTCAACGTGAACCCGCTGCTTGCAGGCAAAT